>NZ_MJKZ01000018.1:0-342 GCF_002138935.1 Campylobacter sp. P091 | reverse complement strand
CGGTTGGATCACCTCCTTTCTAGAGTACAAAGTGATAATCTCACAATTATCACTTCAATATATCTCAATCACACTTGTTTAGGTTTGAGAGATTGACAAAGGGGAATTAGCTCAGCTGGGAGAGCGCCTGCTTTGCACGCAGGAGGTCAGCGGTTCGATCCCGCTATTCTCCACCATAATCTATTATAAAGATAGTATATTTATTAAAGTCTAATCAGAGAGTTTATATTAAACTTTCTGATTAGACTTTAGTCTAAAGTTACTTAAATTACCATTGTTAAAAGTCACAATCAAGTTTTAATATTTAAAACAATTTTACAGGACTTGTTAGAGCTTTGAATT
>NZ_MJKZ01000017.1:0-698 GCF_002138935.1 Campylobacter sp. P091 | reverse complement strand
GGTTGGATCACCTCCTTTCTAGAGTACAAAGTGATAATCTCACAATTATCACTTCAATATATCTCAATCACACTTGTTTAGGTTTGAGGGATTGACAAGGGGAATTAGCTCAGCTGGGAGAGCGCCTGCTTTGCACGCAGGAGGTCAGCGGTTCGATCCCGCTATTCTCCACCATAGTTTAAATTTAAAAGATAGCAATAATATAAAATTTATTATCAAAGTCTAATCAGAGAGTTTAGCTTAAACTTTCTGATTAGACTTTAGTCTAAAGTTACTTAAATTACCATTGTTAAAAGTCACAATCAAGTTTTAATATTTAAAACAATTTTACAGGACTTGTTAGAGCTTTGAATTTAGTTTAATTTTAAATATTCTATATCAAACACTGTTATCCCAATAATATAAAAGATATAGTTTATAAATATTAACTTCACAATCTATTAAGCTTTAAAACTTACTTAATAGTAGTTAATACTTTCCGTCTTATTAAATTTAAATTCAAATACTATAAATCTAAACAGATTAACAAGAATTAAGTAATTAATTCTTAAATAATTAAATAGTTTATTTTTATATTTATATTTATCTATTTAATTTATATCTACTAGACTTTATCTTTAACAAGGAAGTGATGCGAATTAGAATATCAATAATCTAATTAAAAAAAGGTAAGCTACTAAGAGCAAATGGTGGATGCC
>NZ_MJKZ01000016.1:0-1077 GCF_002138935.1 Campylobacter sp. P091 | reverse complement strand
ATCATGTAAGAAAGCCAAGCGCAAGGGAGTATGATGATTGCTGCAATGAATTTTGGAATGTAACACCTTATGTTATTAAAGGATTGTGCCGTAAGGAAATTTTATTTGCTATTGATCATTTTAATCAGATTGTTCGCCATGAGCTGCTGAGAATGATATCATGGAAGGTCGGCATCGAAACAGGCTTTAAATTAAGTGTAGGCAAGAACTATAAGTTTATTGAAAGGTATATATCCGAGGATTTGTGGGAGAAACTTTTGTCCACCTACCGGATGGATTCCTATGAAAACATATGGGAAGCATTATTTCTATGCCATCAATTGTTCAGGGCGGTATCCGGTGAGGTGGCGGAAAGGCTTCATTATGCCTATCCGGAGTATGATAGGAATATAACAAAATATACCAGGGACATGTATAAAAAATACACTGGTAAAACCGGCTGCCTGGATAGCACATATGCCGCTGATATAGAAGAGAGGCGGGAACAGTGATTACAGAAATGAAAGCAGGGCACCTGAAAGATATCGATAAACCCAGCGAACCATTTGAGGTGATAGGTAAGATTATACCGAGGTATGAAAACGAGAATTGGACCTTTACAGAATTACTCTATGAAGCGCCATATTTAAAAAGCTACCAAGACGAAGAGGATGAAGAGGATGAGGAGGCAGATTGCCTTGAATATATTGACAATACTGATAAGATAAGATAATATATCTTTACTACCAAGACGATAAATGCGTCGGAAAAGTTAAACTGCGAAAAAATTGGAACCGGTACGCTTATATAGAAGATATCGCCGTATGTAAGGATTTCAGGGGGCAAGGCATAGGCAGCGCGCTTATCAATATATCTATAGAATGGGCAAAGCATAAAAACTTGCATGGACTAATGCTTGAAACCCAGGACAATAACCTTATAGCTTGTAAATTCTATCATAATTGTGGTTTCAAAATCGGCTCCGTCGATACTATGTTATACGCCAACTTTGGGGCTGACCCATTAGTCCCTTTTGAACCAAAAAATCGAAGGCACCCGTGAAAGATGTCTTCGATTTTTGTTTTTTTTGGATGAAAT
>NZ_MJKZ01000015.1:0-1306 GCF_002138935.1 Campylobacter sp. P091 | reverse complement strand
ATCTCTTTACACACATCCACTCATTTGTTCTTTAAAATTTAAAGCATCTTTATAATATTTACTAATAATCAATCCACCATTAATAGATATTTGGTTTGCCAAATCAGTATTTTGTTTAGGGATAATCTTTTTTATCCTACTTGGTAAAATCGTAATTGTTAACATATTAAATTAAAAGCAGCCCTATGAGCAATACCATCACATCAAGTCTAATCCGCTTGCAATCACGACTCTATTTATTTACAAATTTAGAAGCAATATATACAAACACTCATCATCCTAACATCTTTAACTCTCATAATATGAATACTTAAAAGACCATTTAAGCAAATCAATATTTGATAAAAAAGTATAGATATATTTAAAACATATATTTGAAGTATTATCAAGTTTACCTTGATCTTTTGATTTGCAAAAATCATCTTTAATAGTATAAATAAATCTAGCAGGATTCTTTTTTAAATTTTCACAATCAACACGTAAATTACCAATATAATCTAAGCTATAAAAGGCTTTTATAGTTTAGATAAAAATCATTTCTACTAATTGTAAAATCAAATATATTATATTTTTGCATATTTTATCCTATATAAAAATTTGATAATATAGTTTTACTTCACGCATTCTTGCATTTTAAATTTAAATTGTTTCATCATCATAAGCAATAAGATTATTAGGAACTAAATTTAAATTATTAATCAAATTATAATACTTATTTCTGCTAGAGTTATAATAGATATAAGAAAAATAATTTTGTAAATCATAAAAAATTTTATAAGCTCATCAGCTCTATTTTTATTAGTATTAGTCAATAAAATAATTCTATTTGTTTTTAGATAATTATGCAATTCTAATAATAGTAAATAATTTACTTTTGTTAAATTTAAATATTTAGAATAAATTTGTTCTTTATACTCTTTTATTTTAAGTAATTATACTGCAGATAATGGATTTTCCAAACAGTTGTTTAAAGTTTTTATAGTAACTCTATTAAGTGAGACATTCCAAACTTATTGCTTAAAACATCTTTATATAATATAAGATTAATATAATTAGTATCTAATAAAGTTCCATCCAAAACAAGAATATCTAAAGGATTAATAATATAAGCCATAAAAACACTACAACATCTAAGCTTAACAACTTATAATAATAAAATATCCAAGAATTAATAAATTAGTTAAAAAATATAAAATAAAAAGCGATTTATATCATTTCATCTATTAAGGTAAAAACAAATAAATACTAAAACATCAGATTAATAAATATAATGTATAAAGAATAAAAACAAAGCTCGCAGCAACCT
>NZ_MJKZ01000013.1:0-4097 GCF_002138935.1 Campylobacter sp. P091 | reverse complement strand
TAACAATCGGAAATATTACTGTAAAAGCTAATGATTCTGACAATGCTCTAATCGCTGCAATTAACGCTAAAAAAGATGAAACCGGAGTAGAGGCAAGTCTAGATAACGGTAGATTAGTTTTAGCTGCTAAAGATGGTAGAGCTATCAATGTAGACACACATTCTGACGCCACATTTACAATAGCTGGAGGCGTGAAAGGTAATTTTTCAGAAAAAGGTATTACATATTTAGGTCAATTGACTTTCATTCGCCAAGACGCTAGAGATATCAAAATAGGCCTACAAAATATGTCATTAATCGCTTCTCATGTATTTAGTGGCAATGCTGCAATATCTAATGCGGCTAACGCTTCCAAGGCATATAATCAAACATCGGTAAATCTTAAATATATGAACTCTGGTACAATTAGTGCTACAATGGCTAAAGCAATGGGATTTTTTAATGGTAACGTATCTAATGCCAATCAAGAAGTAGACCAAGCCGGTGGCGTAAATACTTATGGTGGTGCTCAAGCTATGGTTGATGTAGCTGAAGCAGCTAGAAAAACTCTAGATAAGCTAAGAGCTGACCTAGGTTCAGTACAAAATCAATTAGTAGCTACTATAAATAATATTACAGTTACTCAAGTAAATGTAAAATCAGCTGAATCTCAAATAAGAGATGTAGACTTTGCTAGTGAGAGTGCAAACTTCTCTAAATTTAACATACTAGCCCAAAGTGGAAGCTACGCTATGAGTCAGGCAAATGCTGTACAACAAAATATATTAAGACTATTACAGTAGCTTAAATTTAAATCTTTAATAGCTTAAATTTACTCGCAATGCTTAGCCATTGCGAGGGTTTATATACAATATATCAAGCTTTTTATATTATCAATTAAAATTGATTTATAAATTAGGGTAATTGATAAAACTACTAAAAATACAAAAATAATACTACTAAAATATCTAAAAACCATTAATCCTATAAGATCACAACCTCGCAACGTAACTCTATACCAAAAAGCTCAGCTACACGGTTTTTGGCTAAATTTATCAACTCTATTGCATCATTAAAGCTTCCACTGCCATAATTGATTAAAAAATTTGCATGAATTTCGCTAAAGCCGCATCCGCCGACCCTATAGCCTTTCATTCCAGCAGCCTCTAAAAGTCGCCCAGCATGATCGCCAGCAGGATTGGTAAAGCATGAGCCAAAGCTCGCACCTTTTGGCTGATTGGAGCGCTTTTGATTGAGTTTATTGCTTAGAACTTCATCAAATTCACGTATAATTTTAAAACTAGCCTCAAATATCACTCCATCAATATTTGAGTGGCGGTAGCTAAATCCACACTCATTAGCTAGTGTTACTCCTTTAGATGTTGTGATATTTAAGAGCAAATTTGAAATCTCATACTCTTTTACTCCAGCATTCATCTTTATCATTCCACCAAGGGTTCCAGGAATTTTTTTAACAAATTCAAAGCCGCCAATATTGTTATCTTTAGTAAATTTATATATTTTTGAGCTTGGAGTTTTAGCGCCAATTTTTAGTACGCCATTTTCTAGTTTGATATAGTCAAATTCGCTTCCTAAAATCCCCATTTTAGGCGGATTTGGCGAGATTAGCAAATTATTTGCTCCGCCAATTATCACTCCATCAAACTCACGCATTTTATCTAGCACTTCTACATCAAAAATCCCACCAATGCGTACTGAGCTGTACTTACTAAAATCAATTTTCATTGGATAAATGTTGGTATCATATTTAATATTCGTTCAGTAAAATCAATCATTTGCCCCATCATCCACGGCATTAAAAAGATTATTACCACCACAACCAAAATTATCTTTGGTACAAAGCTTAGCGTCATCTCGTTAATCTGTGTAGTAGCTTGAAAAATGCTAATTAGCAAACCAGCTACCAATCCAGCCATAAGCATAGGCAGACTAATCATTAGTGCTAGTTTAAAGGTCTCAACGCCTAGACCGATTAGATCGCCTTGCATTAGCTATTCCTACTATTTAGATACTCAGTTGGTATGAGATTTGGCTGAGATTTGATTAAATTTGAATAAACCCCACTCTCATATCCGATTTCAAAAAGCCTATCTACTGCACGCAGCTGAAGATCGCTCATACTGATAGATTCAGCATTTGCATAAAGCCCTAGATACTTTTGCAAACTTGTATCATCTACACGCACTAGCTTACGCTCTAGTAACATAGAGCTTAATATTTTTTTATTATCGTGTGCGATTTGTACGGCCTTTGTCAGTACAGATTCGCACTCTATAGCATCACTTAGCGGCAGACTGCGCCTAAGGGCCATACCACCAAGTGGTAATGGCAGACTATCATCGCCTCTAAGTTCACACCAAATATCCCAAATTTCACGCTCTACGCATAGTTCATCACTAAAGCTAAGAATACTCTCATGAATTAGCACGCCAGCATCAACTTCACCGCTTAGTACAGCATTTTCGATATCTAAGAAATTCTTATAAACTATCCTAGCCTTTGGATATGCGATTTTAAAAAGTAGAGCATTTGTGGTGTATTGTCCGCTTAGTGCGACTTTGAAATTTGGCTTTAGAGTTGTATGTTTTTTCTTAATTAGCTTTGGGCCGTATCCATTGCCAAAGCTTACTGCTGTTCGTAGTAAAGCATAATCTTTAACTATAAATGGATAAAGAGCAAAACTAATGGCCGTAGCATCAAATTCGCCACGCAAAGCTGCTTGATTAAGCGTCTCTATATCATCAGCTTTAGAGCTAAACTGCAAAATCTCACTACCAACCCAGCCTAAATTTATAGCGCTATACATAAAGATATCATCAGCATCTGGTGAGTGAGCTACTCTTATATTTTTCAATTTCATCCTTTGCATTTTGGCTAATTTTACTTAAATTTATCTAAATTTCTAATATATTGCCGTATCAAAAATATGGCTTACTTTTCCACCAAAATGGATAGTCTCTCCATCAAATCTAAGATTTAAAATCTCACCGCTTCTTGGCATAACTTCTATTTTATCATTTAGTCCAAATCGCTCAAATCCAGTAAAAAACGAAGCTGCCATTCCGGTGCCACAGGCATTTGTCTCATTTTCAACACCACGCTCAAAGGTACGCACTAATAGTCTTTGGCCATCAAATTTGGCATAATTTACATTTGCGTTATATTGTTGGCGCATAGTTTTGCAAATTTCTAGATCAAATTTATCCAAATCATCCACAAAGCTTACTAAATGCGGCACTCCAGTATTATAAAAGTTCCATTCTAATCCCATTTGAGTAAATGGTTCGCTTAACTTTTTTGGCTCGCTTAGAGCGACTTCGACATGGTCTTTTGCAATGGTAGCACCAATAATTCCAGCACCAGTTTCAAAGGTACAAACAGCATCGCAAATTTGGTTTTTATATGCATAAAGTGCAGCGGCCCTACTACCGTTGCCACACATTGCTGCTATGCTTCCATCGCTATTGTAAAACTCCCACGCAAAATCACACTGATTATTTGATTGTTTGATAATAATCATTCCATCTGCGCCAACTCCACTAAATCTATCGCAAAGACGCACAGCTAGTTCCGAGCGGTTACTTGCAGCAAATTTAGCATTATTAATGGCCTGGAAAATAACAAAATCATTACCGCTTGCGTTATATTTTGAAACTTGCATAAATATCCTTAAAATGGTTAAATTTTCAAATTTTAGCATAAATTAAATTCAAAGTTGCTTTTTTAATATATTTTTACTCCATCCCCTCAAATAAATTACACCCCCATAATATTTAATATCTCACCCAATTCAATCTAAATTCCACTCTAAAAATTATAAAATACCCAAATCATAAATCTACAATATCTAATCTAAATTTTATAAATTACTCAAATTTATTAAAAAATTTGCAATATTTTCTTCAAATTTATCAAAATCCCCCCCCTATATATAAACTTTTTAATATTTGGTTCGATATAATAAAAACACACCCTAAATGGATTTAAGTTTTATAGGGAAATCTTAACACAAAGGAAAAGTTATGAGCTTTAGAATAAATACTAACATCGCAGCGATGAATGCTCACGCAAACTCACAAATCACAGATAGAGAGCTT
>NZ_MJKZ01000012.1:0-5361 GCF_002138935.1 Campylobacter sp. P091 | reverse complement strand
TCAAAAGATAAATAGAGGTCTTTCCACTACTATCTAAATGGAAAGACCTCTATTTTTCATATAGGAGCTACTTTTGGGTCAGCCCCAACTTCTATGGTTTTCTCTAATTTTATCGATTAAAATAGGCTTATCTTCTCTTAGAACTTCCCAAAATTTAAAGCCGTTCAAGCGAGATGATTTAGCATTTTTAAACTTAGCTGCTAAGGTATGCATATCATAGATTTCGCCATTAAACTCAAGCCTTCCGTCATCTTGTAAGATTGCAAATTTATCACTATTTTTTAGATAAAACTTCTCTCCGATTTTAAAAAATTTAGCCTTTATCATATCGCTCATTTTTGCTTTTAAAGGCTTTTCATCAAATTTAGCCATTGCGATATCGCTATTTTGAAACTCTATATTTTCTAGCCTTTTTAAACCAAAGTTTATGTATTTCTCATTTTGCTCTATCATTATATAATTTCTTCCGAGCTTTTTTGCCATAACAGCTGTTGTCATAGTTCCACCAAATGGATCAAGCACCAAATCGCCGATTTTTGAGCTAATTGCAATCACTCTATAAAGCAAGGCTTCTGGCTTTTGCGTGGAGTGGAGCTTGTCTCCATTTTCATCTTTTAGTCTCTCATTGCCACTGCAAACTGGGAATTTCCAAATAGAACCAAGTTGTTTTCGTTTGCCTTTTTGAAATAAATTTAATTCTATGTTATCGCAATTAAGCTCTTTTGCAGTTTTGTAATTAAATGTAAATTTTGATTTTTTATCTTTACAAGCCCAAATTAGAGTTTCGTGAGAGTTATTTAAGCGAGTTCCCATAAAATTTGGCGTTGGATTGCTTTTTTGCCAAATAACATCATTTATAAACCAAAATCCTAAATCTTGCATAATCCCACCGATTGTATAAATACACTGCATTCCTCCAATTACCCAAATTGAGCCATTGTTTTTTAAAACTCTCTTACACTCTTCTAGCCACAAATGGGTAAATTTGGCATAGCTTTCATTATCTTTAAAGCTATCCCACTCATCATCACAGCCATTAAATTCACTTCCTTCAGGTCGCTTTAAAACTCCTTGGGTTCGCATAAAGTATGGCGGATCAGCAAAAATGAGATCAACGCTCTCATTTGGCAGAGTTTTTAAAATCTCTAAGGAGTTACCTTTTAAAATTTGATTTTTCAGAATAATTTCACCTTTTGTTAGTAGATCTATGGTTTTCTTTAATTTTATCTTTTATTTCGTTCTCATACTCAGCAAAATCAATGTCCATCTCAACCACTTGATAAGCAATCTCTTTCAAAAATAATCCGTGAGCAAATCTATCAACATCACCTTGAATCCAATGCTCTCCTAATTGTTTTTTAATAAAATCATCACCGAAATTATCATTCAAGTGAGCTAGATATTCGGCAATATGATCGTCAAATTTATCATAATCAAAAATACCATCTCTAAAATTACGAAAATCCAAATTAATATTCGCAATATCGTTGTAATTAGCAATATCATTGAAAGTATCTAATGTATATGATATATTTTTGTCATAATCTACTATTGCGTAAGCTACATCAACAGCTTGACTTCTATTAAAAAACATACCTTCTAAATTATCTGCAATTTCTCTAGCCAAATGCTCTTTAGCATCTTCAGAAAGAACAACATTCTTATCCAACATTTCGCTTAAATACATTTTATATATCCTTTTTAAAAAATTTTAAATAAGATATACAAAATAGAAAAACCTTAAATAAAAAGTAGCTTAAAGTTTTGACAATAAAAAATAATAATCTATAATATTATTAAATATTCAGAATATTTAATAATATTATTCTATTATATAATTATTTATTCAGAATAATTTATATTTTTATCAAAAATCATTATTTTTTTGATTTTGTGTTTCTGCGGATTTTTGATTTTTGTTCTTGAAATTCATCTTGAGTTTCGTCTGAAATTTCGGTTTCGTCATTTTCGGTATTCATTGTTTCTATACACTCTCTTTTACAAAATAGCATTATTTCGTTACTCTCTCCGCTTTCGTAAAATTTAACTAATTTTGTAAAAAAATCTTGCATACTCTGCTGTCTTACCGCAAAAATACCTAGACCATTTTTAATCAAAATTTTATTTGCTGTTAGCATTGCAGTTCTTTTATTTCCGTCAAAAAAAAGCTGATTTCTCATAATATACAACATTAACTCAATGGCACTATTTTTTTTGTCATCATTTTTTAAGATTTTATTAATATAGTTTTCTACTTCATAATCAATAGGCAAACTCGGTCTATGCGTTGTTCCAGATATTCTTATATCTGTGGTTCTTAAAAAACCAGACTTATAAACCAAATCCCTACCTACTAATCTATTCAAATCCCTTATATAATTTAAACTTATCTCTTCGTTAATAGTATCAAAAAGATACTGCCAAGCTCGTTTAAGATTCAAGATAATAGTTAAATCATCAATAGTCTTATTCGGCACCGAAAAGCCGTCTATTATCATTTGTGTTTCAGGAAAAGTTACATTAACACCTTCTAAATTTGCCGACTTCCATATGCTATCAACCAAATTTCTTTTGGCAAAAAATATATTTTCTTCTTGCGTCATTTATATCCTTTCTATTTTATAATTATTTTTTCAGAAAATAATTGCTTCTTTGCGTATTTACGCAAAGAAAATTCAAAAATCAAGACTTAAATAAATTTCTTTGCGTATTTACGCAAAAACACGCTCAATGAGTTAATAATTGTTTGATAAACGCCATCTGTATTACTCCTTTTCTAATGATAGTAGATTAGTAGTATTTTTGCGTGATAAATTCTCAAAATCCAAGCTTTTAAATTCACTATTGTTTTCTCATCATACTAAATATTTATCCAATTCGGTTGCCACCTCAAAACTATTTAAAATCCAGCCGACTTTCTTTCGATTATAAGCTTCAATTGCTTGAAATTCGCAATTAAATATCAATTTAGATATATCATTCAAAACCTCTAATCTATTTCGATAGAAATATTCTTGTATATTATTATTAATTTCATTAATTTGTTTTCCAAATTTTTTATATGAACTAGTAATAAAATTTAACTTTTCTTCATTTGCGATATCATTCACAAATTCATTTGTTATTATATCAGCCTTTTTTTTATCTTCTAAATTGCCATTTGAAATAGATGAAAATAAATTATCATCTTCTTTATCTATATCATCAACTTTTGTATTTTTTGTAGGCTCTATTATTCCAGCGTTAATTATATTGTTTTTTTCAGTTATTACAACTTCTGTGTTTTGGTATTTGCCGTCATAACTTCTCCCTTGTCTTATTTCTTTTATTTCGTGATTTTCTAAATTATCTGCAATTTCATCAAAACCATCATATTTCGTTTCAATTTGAATTTGTTGTTTCATTTCAAGCGTCTTAAAATCAAAATCAGTTACTATTGTTTGTCTTAAAGATTTCATTTCATTGAAACTGCCTTTGCCTACAAGCTGAGGATTGACGAGATATTCATCTCCAATATATGCTTTTATGCCAAATTTATCACTATATTTTTCATCTATTTTTAATAAAATATTTTTTTCAATCAAGCCACTTAATGCTCTTGATATAGAGCTATCAGACAAATTTGTTCCAACTTTTATAAGCTTACGAAGTGAGCCATTAACTTTTACCACATTTAAAAAAGTGATTTGCGTTAATATAAAAATAAGACTTTGTCTTTCAATATTTGAAATAGCTTTACTTGATAAATAACCAATATTATCGATATAAAGTTGTATAAAGCCGTGTCTGCTTTTTTCTTTTACAAATTTTATCTCTTTTTTATCTATCAACTCACCTGTAGTAAAATCAACATTATTTATTTCTTGTGTATAAATAGTTGTAGATTTTTTATTATCGTCTAAAATCTCTATCTCGTTTTGCATATTTCTTTCTCCTAAAAAAAATTTATGGTATTATAACATAATTTTTCATAAAATAATTATTTCTTTGCGTAAATACGCAAAAATAATTTAAAAAATCATATATTTTTATTAAAAAAGCTAAAATTTACCGCTTTTTTTCTTGCTATACAGACTGATTTTCTTGCTATACAGACTGATTATTTTTCACACGTGAAAAATTAAAAAATGCTTAAATATCGATTTTATCGGACTTACAAGGCTATTTTTAAAAAAAATTCCTATATATTATAGTAACCAAATTTTATCATCCTACTCGATCTATTTTAATTTTTCTTTCCATAAAAAACCTTTTTTTTATTAATAAAATCATTAATTTAATAATTTTATTCTGATTTTTAGTATATTTTGCTATTATTTTAGTTATAATTTTATTAATTAAGCTACTTATTATATTAAAATTATAATTAGATTAATGATTTTATTAACCTAAGCACTCTAAATTAATATATGTTAATTTAACATTTTTATTAACTATAAAAACAAATAACCAAGAAAATATATAAACAATCATCATAAATGCACAAAATACCCCTTAAAATCAAAAAAAAGAGAGAAACAATTAATTTATCACGAAAAAATCAAAAACTCTTAAAACTCAATTTTGTGATAAATAAAGATACTAAGTCCTTAATAAAAGATTAAATAATATAAAATATTATGAATAATTTATAATAAAATATATTATTCTGAATAATTAATTATATAAATATAGAATAATATTAATATATATTCTGATTATTTTATATTCTTTATTAGGGTATGTATTTCCCCACTTTCGTGGGGCAAGACTTAATTTGCCGTAGGGATTCCAGCCCTATGGCATATCCCCATAACAAGATTATAGCATTACAATCTTCTAATAAAACTATTGCTTTTTAGACAGAATTATGTTATAATACCAATGATTTCGAGGGGGATGCGTTTCCCCCATTTTATTTATTAAAACTTTCCAAGATATCATCTAATACTGGATATAAACTAAAAAATCGTATATCCCAATACTCATTTAATCTATTAGAATAATAATAACCAAATATCCTTAATAAAAGATTAAATAATATAAAATATTATGAATAATTTATAATAAAATATATTATTCTGAATAATTAATTATATAAATATAAAATACTATGATTATTTTATATTTTTTATTAGGATATGTATTTCCCCACTTTCGTGGGGCAAAACTTAATTTGCCGTAGGGATTCCAGCCCTATGGCATATCCCCATAACAAGATTATAGCATTACAATTATTTTTATTTGCAAAACATAGAATAATTAATCATATGAATATAAAATACTCTGAATAATTTATATTTTTCATTGAGATAGCAAATCGAAATTACTTTATCAAGGTTAGCTCTTGATAAATAAAATTACTACCCCATATATAAGAAT
>NZ_MJKZ01000011.1:0-6869 GCF_002138935.1 Campylobacter sp. P091 | reverse complement strand
TCATCCAAAAAAAACAAAAATCGAAGACATCTTTCACGGGTGCCTTCGATTTTTTGGTTCAAAAGGGACTAATGGGTCAGCCCCATTATTAATAAGGAGTGGACAACATGATTGATGTAAATGAGCTATTGGAAGAAGCTATTAGAGAAACTGAAAATCTAAATGATGGCGAAGTTTTTCTTGTTAAAGATTTATTCAAGGGATATGTGGGGAATAGGATACCCAGAAAGGATCGACTTCTGCTTGGAACGTTATTTTTAAACCATGTTAGCAAAATGAATGGTAATTTAAAGGCTATTGAAAAGACTTCATCTAATCAGCAGAGGTATAAAAAGACAATTGATAAGTTTTAACTATCTTTTGTGAAATTAAAAAAATTATAAATATGTTGAGTAGAAGCAAAAGATTTGGCTTGGAATTTTTACAGCAGTGAATCGATAAAAGGAGCATGCTTGATGGTAGATAATATTATTAAATCAGTAGCAGAGAAATTATCCTCTCTGTCTTATATAGAAGGTATTGTTTTAGGTGGTTCACGTGCAAGGGGCACCCATACAGAGGATTCGGATATAGATATCGGCATCTATTACAATTCAGAATCATTTGACATAAATACTATTAATCAATTCGCTACAAAGCTGGATGATGAGCATAGAAATAACCTTGTTGTACCTCCCGGAGCATGGGGTGATTGGATTAATGGCGGCGGATGGTTAGTCATAAACGGGTATCATGTGGATTTAATTTTACGTGATATTAAACGTGTGGAACAAATAATGAAAGATACAGAGCACGGAATTGTTACTGCCAATTATCAGACTGGGCATCCCCATGGTTATATTAGTGCAATGTATCGAGGAGAATTAGCGATTAGCAAAATACTATATGCTAAGAATGAAAGCTTATGCGAATTAAAAAAACAGGCAGAAACTTATCCCAATGCTTTGCAGAAAAGTTTAGTTAACTTTTTTATGTTTGAAGCAGGGTTCTCTTTAATGTTTGTAAAAGCAAATTCGGGAACAGACGATAAATATTATATTGCGGGTCATGTTTTTCGTATAGTTTCATGTTTAAATCAAGTGTTATTTGCATGTAATAATGCTTATTGAATTAACGAAAAGAAAGCTATAAAATTGCTTGAAACTTTTGAACATAAACCTGAAAAATATGCCGAAAGGGTAAATCATATTTTTGAAGTACTCGGTATCTCACTTTTTGAATGCTACGATATGACCGAGAAGCTTTATAAAGAAGTGAAAAAAATAGCAACGGAGATAAATAACTTTTTAAACGAGGGGAATTCAGATGAAAGAAAATAAATATGATGATAATATATTTTTTCAAAAATACAGTCAAATGAGTCGCTCGCAGAAAGGACTGGCTGGTGCGGGAGAATGGGAGACTTTGAAAAAGATGCTACCTGATTTTAAGGGTAAGCGTGTGCTTGATTTAGGATGCGGCTATGGATGGCACTGTATATATGCGATGGAAAACGGTGCTTCCTCTGTAGTAGGTGTTGATATTTCTCATAAAATGCTCGAAGTAGCAAAAGGAAAAACCCATTTTCCACAGATTGAATATGAATGCTGTGCCATAGAAGATGTGGATTTCCCAGAGGAGAGCTTTGATGTAATACTAAGTTCGCTTGCGTTTCATTATGTAGCAGACTATGAGAATTTAATAAAAAAGATATATAGGATGCTGAAGGCTGGTGGCAATTTAGTTTTTACAGTTGAACATCCTGTTTTTACTGCTCATGGAACACAAGACTGGTATTATAACGAAAAAGGAGAAATACTGCATTTCCCGGTGGACAATTATTATTATGAGGGCAAACGGACAGCTATGTTTTTGGAAGAAAAGGTTACAAAATATCATAGAACACTGACCACATATCTAAATACACTGCTTTCAAATAGTTTTATAATAAATCAGATTGTGGAGCCACAGCCGCCAGAGAACATGATGGATATTCCGGGGATGGCGGATGAAATGCGACGCCCAATGATGCTGATTGTATCGGCAAAAAAGAAGATGTAATAATATAGAAAAAATAAACGAGGAGTATGTAAATGAGATCAGAAAAAGAAATGATGGATTTAGTACTTTCTTTAGCAGAACAGGATGAACGTATTCGAATTGTGACCCTTGAGGGGTCACGCGCAAATATTAATATACCTAAAGATGAATTTCAGGATTATGATATTACATATTTTGTAAGTGATATAGAACCGTTTATATCTAATGATGACTGGCTTAATCAATTTGGGAATATAATAATGATGCAAAAGCCGGAGGATATGGAATTATTCCCACCTGAAGAAAAGGGATTTTCCTATCTTATGCTATTTGATGATTACAATAAAATTGATCTTACCTTATTGCCCTTGGAAGAGTTAGATAATTACCTAAAGGGCGATAAATTAATAAAGGTTCTAATTGATAAAGATTGTAGAATTAAAAGGGACATAGTTCCGACTGATATAGATTATCATGTAAGAAAGCCAAGCGCAAGGGAGTATGATGATTGCTGCAATGAATTTTGGAATGTAACACCTTATGTTATTAAAGGATTGTGCCGCAAAGAGATACTGTTTGCAATCGATCATCTGAACCAGATTCTACGGTTTGAACTACTTAGGATGATGTCGTGGAAGGTTGGGATAAAGACAGAATTTTCATTAAGTGTTGGGAAAAATTATAAGTATATTAACAAATACATTGATGAAGATCTATGGAATAGATTATTATCTACATATCGCATGGATTCCTATGAAAATATTTGGAAGTCATTATTTATATGCCACCAATTGTTCAGGGAAGTGTCCAAAGAGGTAGCAGAACTACTGGGGTTTGATTATCCAGAGTATGGTAAGAACATAACAAGATATACCGAGGACATGTATAAAAAATATGTTGAAAATGACTATTTTTAAAGATTAGCAAAGATTATTAACCATAAGCAAGGGGTGTAAATGTATGGAAAGTACTGATGTTATAAATGAAATTAGAGGTATATTACCTCGTAACTCAATTGGAAAATATGATTTACTAACTATTTTTACACATATGATAAAATTGTAAAAGTACTATCATTGGATTTTCAAAATAAAGTAGATTATGTGGCTGCCCCAGAAGCAATTGGATGGATACTAGGCACTGCCATAGCCAAAGAACTTGGAGTGGGGTTTATTGGAGTAAGAAAAGGTGATAAGCTGCCATACGCAAAAGAAGAGATTATTTCGACACATTTTACCGACTATTCAGGTCAAGATAAAAGCTTTGAAATATCTAAGAGTTCTATTGTGAGGAACAAAAGAGTTTTGATTGTAGATGATTGGATAGAGACAGGTTCTCAAATGAAGGCTTTAATAGCTTTGTTAGAGAAATTGGATTGCAGCATTATTGGGTTGGCTACTATTGGGATTGATATAAATGAGGTTACTCAAAAATGGATAGACAGCAGTTTTGTAGCTTATATTGGCTCAAACATATAATAAACCGAAAGAAAATCTTGAATCAAAATTTTGGATGGCGTTAATTTACAATACAACGAAAGATGTTTACTCTTTTTTTATAAATTTTAAGAGGCGTTAAAAAACAGTTTTCAGACGAAAGGAGATCGAAGTTGAGTATAGATTTAAGTAACAAAAAAATTCCGAAAGAAGCAATTCAAGCATTAAAAACTATAGCGGAACTACTTGATAATATGTTAATTGGGGTGTATTTGTATGGTTCGGCAGTAATGGGTGGTTTACGTATGAATAGCGATGTAGATATTTTGGTAATAACAAATCAAAGTTTATCTGAAAAAACTCGAAGGAATCTTACAAATAGGTTAATGCTTATATCTGGGAAAATAGGAAACATAAAAGATATGAGGCCTCTTGAAGTTACGGTCATAAATCAAAAGGATATTGTCCCTTGGCATTTCCCCCCCAAATATGAATTTATGTATGGCGAGTGGCTAAGAGAGCAGTTTGAAAAGGGAGAAATTCCTGAGTCGACTTATGATCCGGATTTAGCAATACTTTTAGCACAACTAAGAAAAAATAGTATTAACCTTTTGGGACCAAAGGCAACAGAAGTAATTGAGCCTGTGCCAATGACAGATATTCGAAAAGCAATTAAAGAATCGTTGCCCGGGTTGATAGCTAGCATTAACGGTGACGAACGCAATGTGATTTTAACTTTAGCCAGAATGTGGCTGACAGCATCTACTGGTGAAATTCGCTCAAAAGATCTGGCAGCTGAATGGGCGATACCTCAATTACCCGATGAGCATGCTACTTTACTCAACAAAGCGAGAGAGGCTTATTTAGGAGAGTGTGTTGACAAGTGGGAAGGAATGGAATCTGAGGTGGCTGAACTCGTTAATCATATGAAAAAGTCTATAGAGTCTTCCCTTAATATCCAATTACCTTTTCGAATAGTTTAAATATAACAAAGACTAGTTGTTAATGTGCATTATTGATTGCTTCGATATGTTCCCCCATATATCAGTTTCTTAAAAAATAATCAAAATACCGTTGATACGTTCCCGCGAACGAAAGGGTTAAAAATCAGCTTAAGACATCAATGCCATCAACTCGAGCCATGTTGAGTGTGTAGTATTGATAACAAGGAAAAATGATTGAGAGCACTGAAAACCCTTATATATCAATACTTTTAGCACACATGGTTACAAAACCCATTGAGCGAAAAACATGAAAATATCGCTTCGTGGGAACAAGTCCAAAGGCATGATTTTGAACGTGACAGAGCGATTTAGATGTCGGTGTTTGACGAGTGGTCAGTTTGGATAACATGGGTTCGCGAGTGGTCGATTTAGATGTCTTCTGAAAAAGTTGAGGTTGTGTGGTTAGGTTTGATGTTAAGGTTAAAATGTCGCTAAATAGGCTAACCAACATGCCTGAAATATGTTAATATGTTTATTGGTCGTGGTACTAAATGGAAAGATGATTATTTGTATTAGGAGAATAGAAAAAATGAACGTAAATGACTTGATTGACGAGAAATTTAGTGGAGTAATTTCAATAGTGCAAGGAAGTAAAAATATTTTCCAAGGTGGATACGGATTTGCTGATAAGGCAAATGAAATCCCAAATAGAATGGACACGAAGTTTGGTACAGCTTCAGCTGGTAAGGTTTTTGTAGCGACTGCAATACTGAACTTAATTGAACAAAAAATCATAAACTTTGATACAACAATTGGAGAAGTATTAAAATTTGATTTGAAGGAGATTGATTCGGGGATAACAATAAGCCAATTGTTAAATCATACTTCAGGAATACCTGATTATTTTGATGAATCTGTTATGAATAATTATGAGGAGTTATGGATTAATATCCCGAATTATCGCATTAGAAAATCATCAGATTTAATTCCTTTGTTTATTGATAAGCCTATGATGTATCCAAAAGGGGAACGATTTCAATACAATAACACGGGTTATGTAGTTCTTGGATTAGTTATTGAGGAGATAACGGGAAAACCTTTCGATGTTTATCTTCAGGAAACTATTTTTGATACATGCAGAATGACTGATACTGGATATTTTGAACTTGATAGATTACCTGCAAAATGTGCGTTCTCTTATATTTTTGATTATAAAAGGAATGAATATCGTACTAATATCTTTTCTATTGATGCAAAAGGAAGCGGTGCAGGAGGGGCATTTACAACAGCACATGATATTGAAAAATTTTGGACTGCATTAGTAAACGGAGAACTAATTAATAAGGAGTCATTGGAAAAGATGTTTTCTCCTCAAATTGCAGAAGGATATTATGGTTTTGGAGTATGGCTTCTTAATGGCAAAATCCCTTCGTTTCAAGGTTGTGACCCTGGAGTTAATTTTATAACATCTTATGATTTAGGTAAACAGTTGATAGTAACAATATTAAGCAATGTTGATTATGATGTAGAATTACTTCATAATAAAATAAATACCTTATTAGTTTCCAATAAAAGCAATATATGAGCATGAAAATTGCTAATTTTTCAATAAGCCTGTTATCTTGGAGGTTTTATCGTGGCTGATGATAAAAGAATACATTTCATACCACCATTGCCTTCAAAACGAGAAAAGAGGGTCGGTATTTATTGTCGTGTGAGTACAAATAGTGCTGACCAGCTGAAAAGTCTTACCGCCCAAGTGTCGGCGCTAACAAGATTGACAGCAGCTAATCCCAAATGGCTATTGGTTGATGTATATATAGATATTGCTTCAAGCAAGACAGGTTCCTCTCGAAAAGAGTTTTCTCGTATGCTGCAGGACTGTCAGTCGCGTGACTTAGAAATTATCCTAACCAAGAGCATCAGCAGATTTGGCCGAGACACAGTAGAGATTCTTGATGCATTGAACCAGCTAAGGGTTCTCGGCGTTCGGGTCATATTTGAACAGGAAGTACTTGATACAGCTGATACAGATAATGACTTGATGATTTCAATTATCGAGGCAGTTGCTCAAGCAGAAAATGAATCACGCAGCAATAATACTAAGTGGGGAATCAAACAACGTGCCGCGCAAGGTACTTCAAAGCTTTACAATAGAAAATGTTATGGATTGTATTTCGCTAGTTAAAAATGAGCCATTTCGCAAGTTAAAATTGAGCCACTGTCATCTTTGAATTATCTTTTATCCATTGTTCTGTTTCTTTTATTTTGTAAGAAGGACCGACCATATTTACAACATGTGATTTATGAGTCAAACGGTCGGTTAAGGCAGCTGTTAGGACTGGATCATGAAATATTTCGTGCCATTTTAAAAACGACAAATTGCATGTAATAATGCTTATTGAATTAACGAAAAGAAAGCTATAAAATTGCTTGAAACTTTTGAACATAAACCTGAAAAATATGCCGA
>NZ_MJKZ01000010.1:10297-38643 GCF_002138935.1 Campylobacter sp. P091 | reverse complement strand
AGACTTCTTGAAGAACTAGATATGATAGCTACTACTACAAGCTTTAATGGCCAACAACTACTAAATGGAAATTTTTCAAACAAAAACTTCCAAATAGGTGCTTATAGCAATGAAACAGCTAAAGTAAGCATAGGTGCTACAAACTCAAATACAATTGGGCATACTAGGTTTGAGACTGTTTTTAATACTGTTGTATCTACTGTCTCTACTTTATCAGCTCAAACCCTAACAGTAAAACTTAGTGGTGTTGATGGATATCCTAACGGTTATGAATTTCAAGCAATTTCTGGTACGGTATTAGCAAAAGATGGCTATAAAGCCGTAGCTGATATGATGAATGGTGTAAGCGATAAAACTGGTGTAAAAGTTAAAGTTAATAATACTCAGATTATGTCAGAAGCTGTTGGTGCTGGTACAATACAAGATTTAACAATTAATGGCGTAACAATCGGAAATATTACTGTAAAAGCTAATGATTCTGACAATGCTCTAATCGCTGCAATTAACGCTAAAAAAGATGAAACCGGAGTAGAGGCTAGCTTGCAAAATGGTCGCTTAGTTTTAGCTGCTAAAGATGGTAGAGCTATCAATGTAGACACACATTCTGACGCCACATTTACAATAGCTGGAGGCGTGAAAGGTAATTTTTCAGAAAAAGGTATTACATATTTAGGTCAATTGACTTTCATTCGCCAAGACGCTAGAGATATCAAAATAGGCCTACAAAATATGTCATTAGTCGCTTCTCATATATTTAGTGCAAATGCTGGTATCACAGGAACTGCTTCCAAGGCATATAATCAAACATCGGTAAATCTTAAATATATGAATTCTGGTACAATTAGTGCTACAATGGCTAAAGCAATGGGATTTTTTAATGGTAACGTATCTAATGCCAATCAAGAAGTAGACCAAGCCGGTGGCGTAAATACTTATGGTGGTGCTCAAGCTATGATAGATGTAGCTGAAGCAGCTAGAAAAACTCTAGATAAGCTAAGAGCTGACCTAGGTTCAGTACAAAACCAATTAGTAGCTACTATAAATAATATTACAGTTACTCAAGTAAATGTAAAATCAGCTGAATCTCAAATAAGAGATGTAGACTTTGCTAGTGAGAGTGCAAACTTCTCTAAATTTAACATACTAGCCCAAAGTGGAAGCTACGCTATGAGCCAGGCAAATGCTGTACAACAAAATATATTAAGACTACTACAGTAGCTTAAATTTAAATCTTTAATAGCTTAAATTTACTCGCAATGCTTAGCCATTGCGAGGGTTTATTATCTAGGTATAATAATCTTTTAAATAGTATTTCTTAGAGTTTATCCATATAAGAATTATCATAAATCCCTTTTAGTCTAGCTGTAATACTATCACGCCACTCATCTCGTATATGTACTCGTTCTAGCTTTTGTAGTAGATTTATATTATCTTTTGGGGCAAAAAATAGCATATTTAACTCCATGACACTTAGTTGATTTGTATCTTTATGAACTACTTTTACACTATCGCCTGGACATACCGTTCCTGGTTCTAAAACTTGATAATACCATCCACTTAGCCCATTTTCAAATATAAATTTAGTCATTCCACTAGCTATAATTTTACTTAGTTTTACGCAAGGTTTTCTAGGTTCGCTCACCTGTAAAAGTGCATTACCGATTTGGTGAATATCGCCTATACACACACTTTTCTCATCTAATATAGTGATGCTTAGATTCTCTCCCATCTGTCCAAATTTAAGCTCTCTACTAGCAAACTTATTAAAAGCCGCATAATTACTTACTGCATTAGCAAAGACAGCTTTAAATTCACCGCCATGATGGATTATATCGCTTAGCATATCGCCTACTATACCTGTAAAATCAATCTCAATGCTACTTACTGAGTGCTTATCCATAGCACTACGAAAATCACCATAATCCCTGATAATACCAATATTTACAGATTCTACCACTGCCACAATATGCTCCTTTGGCTTAAAGTTGTGATTATTAAATTTGCGCTTTGTTTGGCGATGTTATTTATAAATTTTTGTACCATTGGAGCTTCATACCATATAGGAGTAGCTACACCGCTTAGTATCTCTAGCTCTTTTTTAGCGCTATTTATACTCATTATACCATCTATTAGTCCTAAATTTAGTGCTTGCTGAGCCAAAAAAACTCTAGCATTTGCCCATTGTTTGCTTGAGTTTAAATCCAGCCCACGGGCATTTGCTACATCACTGGTAAATAATTCGTAGCTCTTATCTACTAAGCCTTGTAAGGCTGCTCTCTCATCGCTATTCCAGCTGCGTGTGAATGTGCCAGCCTCTTTAAATTCTCCAGCCTTTACTACTTGAGTTGAGATTCCAATTTTTTTGGCTAGTTCTTCGGTATTTGGAGTCTGCATTATCACGCCTATTGAGCCAATAAAACTAGCACGATTAGCATAAATTTTATGTGCTCCAATACCAGCATAGTAGCTTCCACTAGCCATCGTTCCACTAGCATAGGCAATAACTGGTTTTAGTGTGGATAGCTCTTTTATAGCATCACTTATAGCTACGCTTGCACTCATCTCTCCACCTGGGCTATCAATATTTATTAACACACCTTTTATATTTGGATCTTTGGCTAAGTCTATTTGAGTTAAAAGCTCTCTTTCATCCATAATAGCCCCTTCAAGGCTAATTTCTATTAAATTTGCACTACTTTTTTCGCCGCTACTAGCTATAATAAATAGAACAATTAGTACAAAAATCATACTTTTAAAATACTCATTAATAAATTTAAATATACCTTTAATAAAGGCAAATATACTTTTTAATAGCTGCATTTTTCTCCTTTTATGTATAGCGCTTTAGCGCTTTTAGTATGTAGTATAAGCTCGATACAAAGCTGATTTATATCGCTTAATTCAAACCCATTAAAAACTGCGATATCAGCGATATTTCCAGCTTTTAACTCACCTAGGTTTAAGCCCAAAGCTTTAGCCGGATTGCTAGTAACTGATTTTAGTGCAAATGTGGCAAATTTGCTAAGTTCTATATCACTATGAGCCATTAGGCCAGCACGCAGCTCATCCCAGATATTTAAGCTTATATTTGAGCTTAAACCATCTGTGGCAAAGGCTATGTTTATGTTATTGTTTAAGGCATTTTGTAGATTAAATTTTGAACTTAATAGACGATTTGAGACTGGGCAGCTTATGATTGAATGGAGATTTTTATCCATTAAATTTATATAATTATCGGCAAAAATAGAGTGAATAAATAGAGTTTGAATATCAGCAAAAAGCTCTATAAAAGATTTTGGCGTATAAAATGGCGTAGCATTTTTATTAAAACCTTTAAAAAATTCACCAAATTCACCGCTGCTATTCTCAAGCCAAATTTTTTCATGTATGCTCTCCATAAAATGCGTAGCAACTATCATGCCATTATCTTTAGCCAATTTTAATGCTTTTTTGCTTAATTCTATATGGGCAGAATAAGGTGAATGCACGCTAATAGCTGGTATAAATAGATCGCTTTTTAGCTCATTTGCAACATTAAAACGTTTTAAAAATCCATTCCATTGTTGTTCTATTAAGGCAGGATTTGATCCTAAAATTTCACTAAAATATACTGTCCTAATAGGTGAATTAGCGCAGTGTAGCGCATCAATACCGTAGCTAGAAATCTCTCCAATTGTACTAACACCTGCATCTAGCTGTGTTGCAATAGCGCTTTTTATAGCACTATTTTTATCATTATTTGCTAGGGTGTCGCCATTAGCGATAATGCTCTTTAACCAGCGTAAAAAATCACCATATTCAAGTGTAGTTTTATTAGCACTAAACTCAAGATGAATATGTGAATTTATAAGAGCAGGCATAGCAATATCATCGCTAAAATCTAAAATCTCAGCATCACTAAATCTAGCTATTAACTCATCAAATTTGCCAATTTTATGTATGGTTTTATCAAAGGCAATTGCCCCATTTTGAACTACATCAAAGCTCTCATTACATAAAATTATAAATTTAGCTTTTAATATTTTCATATTTTTTCCTTAAAAAGCGTACATTATAGCCAAAATTTAGCCAATATTTTGTAAAATAATTGCCATGCAATTTTTTATCGGAGAAAAATATGAAAATTATGGTAATCCAAGGGCCAAATATTAATATGCTTGGAAAGCGTGAGCGCAAAATTTATGGTGTTATGACGATGGAAAATATTCATGAGCAAATGAAAGCTGTAGCTGATCAAGCTGGAGTTGGGATTGAGTTTTTTCAAAGTAATTTTGAGGGTGAAATCGTAGATAAAATTCAAGAATGCTTAGGCGAATTTGATGGAATTATAATAAATCCAGCGGCCTACACTCACACTTCAATTGCTATTAGGGATGCTATTGCTTCAGTTGGTTTGCCTGTACTTGAGGTGCATATTAGCAATATTTATCAAAGAGAAGAATTCCGCCATAAAAGCTTAATAGCGCCAGTATGTTCAGGACATATCGCTGGATTTGGGCCAATTGGTTATCATCTAGCTATGATTGGAATGCTTCAAATTTTTGAACAAATTAAGCGAATGGATGCAGCATCAAATGATGCATAATTATATCTTAAAAAACGAAAACGCAGTATATTTTGAGTGCGGCTATAGTTGCGATAATGAAATTTTTATCAAATTTGGTCAGAGGGGGTTTTTTATTACCGATTCTCGCTATGCTATCGAGGCTAGGGCTGTAGCGCAAAATTGCGAAGTGATCGAATCAAAGGATATAATAAAAGATGCAAGGCTGCTTTTGCGCCGCTTTGGTATTAAGGAGTTAATGTTTAATCCAAGTGATTTTAGCTATTTTGAATTTAGCCAGTTAAGTCGTGATTTGCATATAAATTTCAAGGCAAAGAATGAATTCTCAAAGTTAAAACGACAGATAAAACGTAGTGATGAGATTGAGATTTTACGCTATGCAGCGCAGCTTGGAGCCAGTAAATTTGATGAGCTTGCTGGAGCGATAATGGCTGGAATGAGTGAGAAGTTAATTAACTTTAATGCTGGAAATATCTTAAGAGATGGTGGAAATTTAGGTCTTAGTTTTGATCCAATTACTGCAATAAATGCAAATGCAGCCAAAGCACATGCTCTTCCACTAGATGAGTGTATAAAAGATAGCGATCTGCTTTTAGTAGATGCTGGGGTAAAATATCATCGGTATTGCTCAGATCGTACTAGAACGGTTGAATTTAGAGATGGTTTTAGCTTTAGTAAGGAGCAAAAATTTACAAATTCAAAGCAAAATGAGATATATCAGATAGTCAAAGAGGCACAAAATTTAGCTATAAAAGCGGTAAAGCCAGGTGTTAGAGCGTGTGATATTGATGCAGCAGCTAGGGAATTTATTGCAAAAAGCGGTTATGGTGATAAGTTTTTTCACTCAACAGGGCATGGCGTGGGTCTTGATATTCATGAATTTCCAATAATTAGCCCACGAAATAGCTCTCCAGTAGAGGTTGGAATGGTCTTTAGTATAGAGCCTGGGATCTACTTAGAAAATGAGTTTGGTATACGAATTGAAGATGTCGTAGTTGTTACAAACGATGGGTGCGAAGTTCTTTAATGAAAACAATTAAAATCGATGGAGCTAGAATGTTGTTAAAAAGCGCTTATTTTCCACGCAAATTTAACAATTATACCCCACATAAATATACCGCAATTATTGGTCTAGGCGGAAATATCGGTAATACCTCTATGATTTTTGATAGATTTTTAAATTTAATTTTAAAAGATAGGAGATTTGCCATTGTGCAAAGCTCACCAATGCTGGTAAATAAAGCCTTTGGTTATGCTAGCAGAGATTATATAAATGCTGTTATAATCCTTAAAACTTCCTTATATGCTAGGGAAGTTTTAAGGATTATGCAGAGATTTGAGAGGCGATTTAAACGCAAACGGGAGTTTAAAAACTCACCTAGAACACTAGATTTGGATATACTATACTTTAGTGCTAAAAGCTATAATAATGAAGAATTAATCCTACCTCACCCAGGAGCTAATAGTCGCCCAAGTGTATTTATCCCATTAGGTCTTATGAAAGGAATATGATGGCAACAGTTTTAAAGACTTTTACAGGAGAGAGTGCGATTGAAGCACTTAAGAAAGCTAAAGAGGAGTGTGGTGAGAGTGCTATGCTTGTAACAACTAAGCAAATTCAGCCAAAAACGCTAAATAAAAAGCCTCTTTATGAGATTTTAGTTAGCGTTGAAGAGGATACTCCTCAGCCAAGCCAAGCACAGAAAAAACAAGCTCAAATCAATCAAATTCAAAAACAAATTGAGGCTTATACTCTTGGTTCAACCCAAAGCCCACGCCCAGCATCAAGATTTGAACAAGGCGGGCTAGATACTATAGAAGAAAAACCAAGAGATAATAATGATATATTATTAAATATATCTCAAGTTGCTAAAGAGATTGGAAAAGTAGCAGGGGTAAGCAACGAATTAAGCGAGTATAAAAGCCCAGAATATGACAAAAAGATTGATGAAGTAGCCAAAGAGGTAAGTAAGCTAAATCAAAAAATCTCTATGATTGCTGATATGATATGGGATGATAAGGCTGAAAATCGTGATGATATAATTATTCCGCCTGAATTTTCTACAATATACAAGCTAGCCAAACAAAGTGGAATGAAGTACGAGCATCTAAAGGGTATAATGCAAGCTACAATCGAAAATATGCCATCATCGATGAAAAGCAATCCAACAACTGTAAAGAGATATTTCTACTCACTTTTGCGTAATATGTTGCCATGCAGAAGTGAAAGCTTTGACCCTAAAAAGAAAAGAATTATGATGCTAGTAGGTCCAACTGGCGTAGGTAAGACAACAACTCTCTCAAAACTTGCGTATAAATTTGCTCATGGCGGCAGTATTAGATATAAGACAGGGATTATCACGCTTGATACTTATAGGCTTGGTGCGGTTGAACAGCTATTTCAATATGCTAAGATTATGAATATCCCAATTCTTGATGCGATTGAGCCTGAGGATTTTCGCTCAGCGCTTAAGAGTTTATCAAACTGCGATGTAATTTTAATTGATACTATGGGAAGTAGTCAGTATGATAGGGAAAAATTAACTCGTCTTAATACATTTTTAAAAGAGTGCGGTAATCAAGTTGATGTAAATTTAGTCGTTTCAGCCGGTTCAAAAATTGATGATTTGCTAGAGATTTATAATAATTTTTCAACTTTAGAAATCGATACTCTTATAATTACAAAATTTGATGAGACAAAGATATTTGGTAATATATTTTCACTTATATATGAAACTGGTACACCGGTGAGCTTCTTCTCAACAGGTCAAAATGTCCCAGATGATATTATGGAAGCTAAGAGCGACTTTTTGGTTAGTTGCGTTTTAGATGGATTTAAAGGAGAGGATGATGGATCAAGCAGATAAATTAAGAGAGTTAATGATAGCTCAAAAGATCAAAAAATCTACTCATTTCATCGCAGTTACTAGTGGAAAAGGTGGCGTAGGTAAATCCACAGTTAGTGCAAATTTAGCTAATCTTTTAGCAACAAATGGTTATAAAGTAGTATTATTTGATGCTGATATTGGTCTTGCAAATTTAGATGTTTTACTAAATGTGAAAATTACCAAAAATATGCTAGATGTTTTAAAAGGCGAGTGTCCGCTTGAAGATATTTTAATTAAAGTTAAACCAAATTTGACATTAATTCCTGGTGAGAGCGGTGATGAGATTTTTAAATTTAATGATCAGTTTTTATACGAAAAGTTCTTAAATCAAGCCTCAATTTTAAAAGATGTGGATTTTGTTATCATTGATACTGGTGCTGGGATTGGATCTAGTACGCAAGTATTTTTAGAAGCGTGTGATGAGATTATCGTTGTAACCGTGCCTGATCCTGCAGCTATCACCGATGCATATGCGACTATTAAGGTGATTTCAAAGATGAAAAGCGATGTTTTTATGCTAATTAATCAGACTAAAAACGCAGATGAAGCTCAAAAGATTTTTCAAACTATAAAAACTGTTGCTGATAAAAATATTTCGCATAGGCTAAATTTAAATCTTTTAGGCTGGATTCCAAGTGATAAGGTTGTATCTAGAAGCATTAAGATACGGACACTTTTTAGCAGCGAAGCTCCGCATTCATTAGCTACTTATCAGCTTAAGCAAGCAGCAAATAATCTCCTTGAGAAATTGGAACGGAAAGTGCTTGATACCAGTGAAGATAGAAGCTTTGCTGGCTTTTTTAAGCGTTTAGTGGAGCAGTTTTAAAAAGGATTACCGTGAGACCAGATAATTATATAGCATTTTTTACAGTGTGTGGATTTTTTGTTGGATTGATGTTTGTCGTCGTAAAAGTCGAGGAGCCTGTAGAGTTTGTTATATATACTTTGCTGATCACATTTTTCTTTTATATTGTTATTCATATTGTAGTGATGAATTATATAGATACTAAAAGGATTGGTTTAAAAATATTTAATAAAGAGCATCATGAAGAGGTTAACGACTATTTGCTTACAGAGCTTGCTGTTAGGGAGCGTAGGTTAGAGACACTCATTCGTCATCTAGACCAAAAGCTCAAAAGATCAGGTAAAAAGCATGAATCCAATAAAGAAAAAGCAGCTTGAAGCCTATAAAACACAGATAAAAAAAGAGCAAGATGAGCTAGTAATCGCATATATGCCAGCTCTTAGAGCTATGGCGTGTAGACTCAAATCTCGTTTGCCAAGCTCGATTGAAGTAAGTGATTTAATAAGTATTGGTACAGAGGCTATGGTACGTCTTAGCCATAGTTATGATAAAAATCAAAATGATAATTTTTGGGGTTATGCAAAGCATAGAGTTCAAGGCTCAATGCTTGATTACCTAAGAAGTTTAGATACGCTAAGCAGACAGAATCGTAAACTGGTTAAAGATATAGATCGATTAGTAGATGAGTACTATAGCAAACATCAATATGAGCCAAGTAATGAGTATTTAGCTAGTGTGTTAAATGAAGATGTAAGCAAGATTAAAGAGGTTAGAAGCTTAAGCGATCTAACATCTGTTCTTAGGTTAGAAGATCAGTTTAATATATTAAGCGATTATGATACCGAGGCACAGATAGAAAAAGAGGAGCTAATCGAGCATATAAAGCTGATTTTGAGTGAATTTAGTCAAAGGGATCAGTTGGTGATTCAGCTTTATTATTATGAAGAGTTAAATTTAAGTGAAATAAGCGAAATTTTAAATATCACAGAATCAAGAATTAGTCAAATTCATAAAAGATTGATAATAAAAATTCGAGAAAGGCTAGGCTTTTAATGGCAGATATTCTAAGTCAAGAAGAGATAGATGCACTCTTGCAAGTTGTAGATGATGATGGCGATAGTCAAAGCAGCAATTCATCTGAGCGTAATTTGGAAGAGCCAAAACAGGTTGTAATCTACGACTTTAAACGCCCAAATAGGGTTAGTAAGGAGCAGCTAAGGGCTGTCAAAGGTATTCACGATAAGCTTGCAAGAAACCTTGCGTCTCAAATTTCAAGCATTATGCGTAGTATTGTTGAGATTAGGCTACACTCAGTTGATCAGATGACTTATGGCGAGTTTTTAATGAGTTTGCCAAGCCCAACAAGCTTTAATGTATTTTCTATTAAACCGCTAGATGGCAACTGCGTTTTAGAGGTTAATCCTAGTATCGCATTTCCTATGATTGATAGGTTGCTTGGTGGCAATGGTGATGGATTTGAGAGTAACAATAGGGAGCTAACTGATATTGAGGTTAATCTTTTGGATGCTATTTTGCGTATTATTATGCAGCGTTTAAAAGAGTCTTGGGCAATGATTACAGATATGTATCCAAACGTAGAAGCTAAAGAGTCTAGTCCAAATGTTGTCCAAATCGTTAGCCAAAATGAGATTGTTATTATGGTTGTTATGGAGATTATTATTGGAAACTCTAGCGGTATGATAAGCTTATGTTATCCAGTTATATATCTAGAGCCAATACTTAGCCGTTTGGCTAATCGTGATATTATGCTAGGTGAAACTAGTGCTAAAAAGAGCCGAAATAAAGAGTTAAAAACACTTATTGGCCGTGCTGAGGTATTATATGAGGCGATTTTAGGAAAGACCGTAATTAGCGTAAATGAATTTTTAAATTTAGAAGTTGGTGATATCTTGCGACTTGATCGTAATGCCGATGATAAAGCAGTTGTCTGTATAGATAAAAAAGAGGTATTCTTAGCTCAAATTGGTATTCACCGCTTTAGCAAATCTATCAAGCTAGAACAGTTAATCAAAACTGATCGTGATGAGATAAAGGCTATCCTAGAACAATATGAAGAGGAGAGAAAAGCCAAACTAATGTCATATAAAGAGCCAGAACCAGAAGAAGAAACTAAAGAAGAGGATGAATATGATGACTAGATTTTTTGAAATATTTACAAATGAGTTAAGTGCAACTATAGAAGGGTTAACCGGAGTTACACCGGTAATATCTGAAGGAGCAGAGTATGATGCTCCAACTCAAAATGGTATCAAAACTCCAGCCGTAATCGCTAGTGTAACACTAAATGGCGATATAATGGGTAAGATAAATTTAGTAGCTACACCAGTTTTATTAACTGCAATAAATGATCTAATGCTAGGCGATGAAAAACCAAGTGGTAGTACGATAATTGGCGATGATGAGCTAGATGCTAGCAAGGAGATATTTTCTAATTTATTAAGCGCTATGACTACAAGTCTTGGAGCAGCCAAAGATATGCCAAAGATTACATTTACAATCAATGCTGTAAAGTATATCGATGAAAATCAAATTTTAGATTTTAGCTCATTTGAGAAGTTATTTTTATACCCTGTTGAGCTAATGGATTTAAATGAAATGATAGGTATTTGTATTGATTATTCGTTTTATAAATACTTTAATAAAACTATAGGCTCTAAAAGTGAAAAACATGATATTGGTGATGAAATTAAAAATATCGGATTAATTTTAGATGTGCGTTTGCCAATCCGTGTAAGAATCGGCTCAAAAAAGATGCTACTAAAAGATGTATTATCAATGGATATTGGTTCAGTCATAGAGCTAAATCAGCTAGCTAATGACCCGCTAGAAGTATTAATAGGAGATAAGCCAATTGCGCTTGGTGAGGTTGTTATCGTTGATGGAAACTTTGGCGTACAAATTACTGAAATTGGCACTAAAAAAGAGCGTCTAGAACGGCTAAAATAGATTAAATTTGATTGCTGCGTATATTTAGCGTGGCAATCTTTTGGGATTTAAAATAATTCACCTACTATTTAAAATAATTTTAATCTAAAGATTTTTAATCAAAATATCTAAAATTTATAATTTAAATTTAGTAAATCAAAGCAAATTAATAAGACTATGTTAAAGATTTTATAATCAAGGAGAGGATGACCTCTCCTAAGAGATTTTAGAATTTCTTTTTATTTACATCATCAAGGATGTTAGCTGAAATTTGATTTACTCTAGCGGTGATAGTATTTGTATCATTTGCTACAGTAACATTGTCTTGAGTAACGCTTTCTAATTGAGCGATAGCTTCATTGATTTGAGCGATACCTTGAGTTTGTTCTTTTATAGATTCACTCATTTCAGTTACACCTTGAACTAATACATTTACATTTACTTCGATTTCGCTTAGAGATTTACCAGTTCTTTCAGCTAGTTTTCTTACTTCATCAGCAACAACAGCAAAGCCTCTACCATGCTCACCAGCACGAGCTGCTTCTATGGCTGCATTTAGTGCTAGTAGATTTGTTTGGTCTGCTATATCTTTTATTACGCCTACTATGTTTTTGATATCTTCTGCTTGTCTAGCCACTTCAGTTGTTCTATCATTTACGCTACTCATAGAGCTTGATATCTCCTCTATAGCCGCAGCTGATTGTTCTAGTGAATTTGCTTGAGCGTTTGAGCCATCAAACAGCTTTTGCATTGACTCTTTTAGATTATCAGTTTGTTTGGCTAGATCTTGAGCATAGCTAGCAGATGAGTTTAGCATTTTTCTAATCTCTTCACCTAAAATATTTGTAGTAGTCTCTACATCACCTTTAGCACCCATGATTTGAGTAGTAAAATTTAGATTTTTATATGATTCAAATACTCTATGAATCTCATTCATATTACTACCGATTTTAGCCTCTAGTACATTTAGCATATTATTTAGTACATTTTTAAGCTCGATTAGCTGAGGGTTATTTGGGTTTTGTTTGATTCTTGCTGTTAGGTCGCCATTTTCTACAGATTTAGCTGTATTAGCTGCCTCACTAATAGCCTCAGCATCTTTTTGTAAACCTTGTTGAGTTTTTAAGATATTAGAGTTTATTGCTGATGCCATTGCGCCAATCTCATCATTTGATGTAGGTGGTATAGTATTTGGTGCACGCTTTTCTTCGTGGTTGATATATTTAAAGAATGCTAAAAGCAGTCCAGATAGACGGCTAAGTCTAGCAGTAACTAATCTATTAGTAATCATATAAACACAAACAAGAAGTATAATAAGCACTACAACTGACACCCCAATAATCTCATATACTAAGATACGCATCGGTTTTTGAATCTCATCAAGCGGAGCATTGATAAGCATATACCAAGTTCCAAGCTCGCCAATAGAAAATGGAGTGATAATTGCCTTGGTTGCTTCACCACGGATAGTGTAGTATTCATCGATAATAGTTACGCGTTTATTTTGAATCGCCTCTAGAGCTAATTTGGTTGTAGGGTTGGTATTAAACTCGCCTAGTTTTTTACCCCAATACTGCGGATTGTGATGAGTAGCTAGTCTAGATTCTGCACTTAAATGTAGCGTACATCGCCTTCAAATAGACTAAATTCTTTATTATCTAGATATGTAGTCATATATTTTAGATTATACATATATCCTACTACACCGATTAATTTACCATTATTTATTAGTGGATAGGCTATATCAGTTGCAAATACATCATTTCCATTTATATTGTAGTGTTTAGGCTCGCCAATTACAGGCTTTTTAGTTGTTATAACATCTTTAATAGATGTATCAGCTAGGAATGCTTCAGTAGTTTTATATACCTCTATTCCGTTTTTAAGATTGCGATTTGTATCTGCTAAAAATAGTGCAAAGTGATTATCTTTAGTTATATAATCGCTATTTTTAAAGCTATCATTTGGATCTAATAGATAGATGTATGCATACTCAGCATAGTCAGATGAGTCAAATGAAGTGCTTAAATCATCTATAGTATCTTGCATGTTAGCATGACGAGAGCCAAGGTCAAGGCCAATAATATTAGCAGTAGATTTAGTGAGTGAATCCATCTCTCTAAAAATAGTTAGAACATGCTCAGCATATCGGTGACTAGCTTGAGTTAGAGTGATGTCAGACTCGTGCTTAATCACCTTTGATGCATTATTGCCAATTAGTATAGTAAGGGCAGTTAAGCCAACAAAAACTACAGCGCCAACAATTAGTGATATTTTGGCACCAACTTTAAGATTTGAGAACATGATAAACCCCCATTATGTTATATGTATTCCAATTGATATTATAACCTAAATTTGTGATTTTGTAGGGGGGGGGTAGAGAAAAATTTACAAATTTACTAGTTTTTATTTTAGTTTGATTAAGTTTAATGATATTAAATTTAGTAGTATCATTTTTAATTATAATAAAGCAATAATAGAGCAAATATATAAACTTTCTTTATTATATAATTTTTTTAAGTATCTTTTATTTTTAGGCAAAATTTATAAATTTCAACTCTAAATTGCTATGATATAGATATGTTACCTATGTTTATAAAACTGATATCCAGCAAATAGCATCAAAATAATAATAGGTAAAATAATACCAATCTCAGCAGCAATAGCACCATTAATACTAAGACGAATAAGTAAAAATAAAACACCCCAAATACAAAGCGAGATAAAAATCGCCCCAAAACTAGCAATAGCTAAGCTAGCAAAACGCCCAGTAACAGGCATATAATAGTATAAAATTAGCACCATAAATGGAGCAAAAAGTGGGAAAAATATCATTGAATATAGTACAGATTTTATCTTAGCAATGTTTATATTTTCATTTTTAAGTGTATTTATGGAGTCAATAGCATCTATGATGGAGTAGAGATTGTCTTTATTTTCGATATTTTCTATTATGCGTGGGCGGAAGCTATTTGTGATTACTATCTCATCAGCATAGCTACGCTCTAACCCTGTAGCACCTAGGCTTAAATTTTGCGGTATTTGAGTTATGTTGTTATCTTTAAGTATCCAGGTGTTGCCATTGTAGCTAGCCTCTTTAGCAGTTATTTGAGATATAATTTGCGAACCATTCATATCAAAAATTCTGACATTTTGAGCAAGCTGCTTATTGCCAAGGAGTTTTTCGATATATGTAAATTTATTTTCAAAGCGCAAAAATATCCATTTGGTTGAGCGATCAAAGCTTTGAAAATCTTCTAAGGATTCTTGTCTTTCTTTGGCGTAGGCAAACTGTGTGCAGCAAAGCCCGATATATCCAAAACTAATAAGTAAAGTGATGGTAAAAATAGGCGTTATAAGGCGGTTTTTACTAATTCCTAAAGCGTAGAAGCTGACTAATTCATTGGAGCGAGTTAGGTTAATCATAGTTGCTATTAGGGCTAAGACTATTGAGATTGGCAATACATAATTGATTGAAATTAATGCAGTTAGACTAACATAAATTAGTTGTAAATTTGCACTACTTGGGAGATTTTTAAGATTTGTAAGGGTATCAATAACTACATAAAATCCAATCAATGAGATAAATATAATAAAAAAATATTTTACATAAATAAATGCACTATACCTAGCAAAAAGCTTCATCAACAATCCAAATTTAGTATTATAATGATTTAACAATGGGTTGAATTCTATCTAAATATACCTAAATATTTTCAAAATTTAGCAAAAATTTGGATAAAATTACGCTTTTAAAAGAGAAATTTATGATTAGATTGATTTTATTTGGCGTTTTTATGCTTTGTTGTGTGGCAGTTTTATGTAGTATAAATCAGCGTGATTTGATAAATTTAATGGGTGAATTTAGCAAATTTGATTGGGCGATTTATATTGGGTGCTGGGCGATTTTGCCAGTATTTTTATTTCCGGCTGGGATTTTGGCTATTGGCGGTGGGGCGATTTTGGGCTTTTGGGAGGCGCTTAGTGCTACGATGATTGGCGTAGGAATAAACTCAGCCATTATGTATTTTATCGCAAGATATTTTAGTGTGGCTTTTGACACTGCTAAATTTGAGAGAGTTAAAAATAAATTTTGTAAGGATGAATTTAGTCTAATAATTTTGCTTAGATTAATACCAATTGTCCCTTATAATGTCGTGAATTATATGGCTGGGGCGTTGAGGTTTGACTTTGTTAAATTTATCATTGCCGGGGTGCTTGGGAAGTTTATTAGTGCGGTGCTATTTATAAATTTAGGTAGCAATATAGCAAATTATAAAAGCTATGAATTTTGGCTAGCCTTAGTCCTTGTGGTTGTGATGGGTTTGGTGGCGTTTTGGGTTAGAAAAATTCTAAATAGGAGGGTTGGATGAAGATTGTTTTAGCTACAAATAATATGGATAAAGTAAGGGAGATTAAGGCTTATTATAATCAATTTGAAGTTTTGGCTTTGGGTGATATATGTAAGCCATTTGAGATACAAGAGTATGGCAAGAGCTTTTATGAAAATGCGATGATAAAAGCAGATGCTGTGTATGAAAAGATTAAAGAGCTTGGAATTGAAAATGAGTGTATAGCTCTAAGTGATGATAGCGGGATAAGCGTTGAAGCGCTTGGTTTTGCTCCTGGGATCTACTCAGCTAGGTATAGTGGCGAAGGGGCAAGTGATGCGAGTAATAGAGCAAAATTGATTAGTGAGTTAAAAAGATTAGGCTTAAGCCACGCTAAGGCATTTTACACCGCCTGTATCGGCATCGGCTCTAAATATGGCAGATATGGCGTCCATGGATTTATGCATGGAGAAGTCATCGATAGAGAGCTTGGGGATAATGGCTTTGGGTATGATTTTATGTTTATTCCTGATGGATTTGATAAGACTATAGGGCAGATTGATGAGAGTATCAAGCTTCAAATTTCACACCGATCTAAGGGGCTAGAACTAGCTAAGCCTATACTTAAAATGTTGAGTAGATATTATTGAGTTTAAATATAACCATTAATAGTATTATTAACTTATATTTTAATATATTTATGTCAAAATAGCTCAATACCTAGACTCAAATTTAATTTAAAAGCCGAATTTAGAAAATATTAATTTTTTGTTAAAGTGATTTTTGCTTAAAGTATGGAGTGAATTTTAGCTAAATTTGGCTATAATTACTAAAAATTCAGACAAAGGATAGAAAATGAGTCATATCTTAATCATCGGAGCAGGCGGAGTAAGCCAAGCAGCAACGGTAAAATGCGCTATGAATTCGCAAGTTTTTACCAAAATTACTCTAGCTAGTCGCACCAAAAGTAAATGCGATAAAATAGCTAAATTTATCAAAGACAAAGTCGGAGTGGATATCGATACGGCGGCGATAGACGCCGATGATACAGCTGCTGTTGTAGAGCTTATTAAAAATATTAAGGCTGATTTATTACTAAATGTTGCACTTCCATATCAAGACCTTACGCTTATGGACGCATGCTCGCAAACTAAAATTCCATATATAGATACAGCAAACTATGAACACCCAGATACGGCTAAATTTGAGTATAAACTTCAATGGGCTAAAGATGGTGATTTTAAATCTGCTAATACTATGGCGCTTCTTGGTAGTGGATTTGATCCGGGCGTTACTAATGTATATTGTGCTTATGCGAAGCAATATCTATTTGATGAGATTGAGTATATTGATATTTTGGATTGTAATGCTGGAGACCACGGCTATGCTTTTGCTACAAATTTTAATCCTGAGATAAATTTGCGTGAAGTTAGCGCAAAGGGTAGATATTACAAAGATGGAAAATGGATAGAAACCGAGCCGATGGAGATAGGATTTAGTTGGGATTATCCAAAAATCGGCCCAAAAGATAGCTATTTGCTCTATCATGAAGAGCTTGAGAGCTTAGTTAAAAATATCCCTACTTTAAAGCAAATTCGCTTTTTTATGACCTTTGGGCAGAGCTATCTAACTCATATGAAATGCCTAGAAAATGTAGGTATGCTAAGGATTGATGAGGTTGAGCATAATGGAGTTAAAATTGTCCCAATTCAGTTTTTAAAGACCTTACTACCTGACCCAGCAAGCCTAGGCGCTAGAACCAAAGGCAAGACAAATATAGGTTGTGTTATCACAGGTATAAAAGATAATAAGCCAAGAAAAGTTTATATCTATAATGTATGCGATCACCAAGAGTGCTATCAAGAAACCGGCGTTGGTGCCGTTAGCTACACTACAGGAGTGCCAGCAATGATAGGCTCAATGATGGTAGCAAAGGGAATTTGGAGTGCTAAAGGGGTATTTAATATGGAAGAATTCGATGCCAAACCATTTATGGATGAGCTAAATAAACAAGGCTTACCATGGGAGATCATAGAGATGGCACCAAATGAGACTAGATTAATCAAGGAAATTTAAGCCAAATTTAGATAAAATCCCAACTTTTAAACCCAAAAAAAGGAAAAGCAATGAAAAAAGATATACATCCAGAGTATGTTGAATGCACAGTTAGCTGCGCTTGCGGTAATACATTTATTAGCAAGTCAAACAAGCCAGAAATCAAAGTAGATATTTGCAGTGCTTGTCATCCATTTTTCACAGGTAGTGAAAAAATCGTGGATAGCGCAGGTCGTGTAGATAAATTTAAGAAAAAATACGGAATGAAATAATCTTTTGCTCTACTTTCTTCCTACGCCAATTGGCAATTTAGATGATATCTCAAAGAGATGCCTGGACATCTTGAACCTTTGTGATATCATAATCTGTGAAGATAGTAGAGTAACTAAATCCCTTATAAATCTTCTAAACACAAAATATAATCTAAATATAAATCCATCTGAATTTTACTCTCTTCATACACATAATGAGAGTGAATTTTTTACTAAATTTGAAGCTAAAAAATTAATAGAAAATACTGTAGTATATGTAAGCGATGCTGGAATGCCATGTATTAGCGACCCAGGAGTTGCATTAGTAGAATTTGCTCAGCAAAATGGTATAAATTACGAGGTATTAAGTGGAGCAAATGCAGCACTTTTAGCCGTAGCAGCAAGTGGAATTGTGCAAAAAGAGTTTACATTTTTAGGGTTTTTGCCAAATACTGGCAGAGATAGAGAACTAGCTATACAAAATGCGCTAAATTTGACTTATCCAGTAGTGATATATGAATCACCAAAGAGAGTCTTGCAGCTAGTTGAAGCTATTGCAAAGCTAGAGCCTAAACGGGAGATTTTTGCTATTAAAGAGGCTACTAAGAAATTTGAAGCTAAATTTAAAAATAGTGCTAAAAATCTAGTTGATATGCTTAAGAGTGCAAATTTAAAAGGTGAATGGTGTATAGTAATTGATGGTTCAAAAAATAACACCCAAAATACTATAAGCGTAGCTGATATAAACGAATTAGACATTCCTCCAAAGCAAAAAGCCAAACTCCTAGCCAAGCTTACTGGTAAAAGCGTAAAAGAGATATATGCCCATTTAAATGGGTGATTTTAGGATAAATTTATATAGATTATTAAAGCTTTATTAGAAGCGATCTTTTGTAAAATAGTATTTATTGTATGATTATTTTATTAATCATAAGAAGTTTCTTAACAATGATAAATAGAATTTTACAAAAATTCATTTTTTTTGCTAAAAATAAGCTAAAATTTAAGGGCTTTTAGATACCATAATCGCTATGATTATCTATGGAAAACAGCTATTTTTACATTTGTTAAAACATCATAAAGACAAGCTCGAAGAGATATATCTAGCAAAAGAGGTTCAAAAAGATATATTTAACCAAATAGCAAAAGTCGGCCTAAAAATTCAAAAAGTCGATAATCAAAAAGCCCAAGCGCTTGCCCATGGGGGCAATCATCAAGGCTTTTTAGCAAAGGTAAAAGATTACGAGTTTGCTAATTTAAATGAGATTAAAAAGTCTGATTATTTAGTGATTTTATATGGTCTTAGTGATGTAGGAAATATTGGCGCTATAGTAAGGACTGCTTATGCATTGGGTGCTGGCGGTATAGTTATAGTAGGTAAAAATGAGAGCCTAGCAATGCAAGGAGTAGTGCGTGCTAGTAGCGGTGCAGCGTATGAACTACCAATTGCTTTATGCACTGATGGGTTAAGCTTTATAAATGAGCTTAAGCAAGTTGGATTTAAAATTTATGCAGCAAATGCCGGAGGCAAGAATACTAAAGAATTTGAATTTGAGCCTAAAATTGCTTTAATTATGGGTAGTGAAGGCGAGGGAATACCAAATAAGGTATTGCAAAAATGCGATGAGAGTCTAGGCATAAATATGCGCAAGGACTGGGATAGCTTAAATGTCAGTGTGGCGTTTGGAATATTATTTGATAGGATTATAAATGGCTAATGGTATAGAAAAACTTTTAGAAATGGATTTAAAAGAGGTAACTAAGCACACTCATATCGAGACTGAGTATCTAAGATATATGTGTGAAAAAAATTTCGAAAAACTTCGCAAATTAAATGCTTCTGGTTTTGCTAAAATTTTGAGCCGTGAATATGATATGGATTTACAAGGCTGGATTGATGAGTATAATGAGTATTGTAAAGAACATAATGGTGATGATAATGCAGGTTTTACAGTAGCGCCAAAACTTCCAGCATATACACCAAAAACCGATAATAGTATGGCTTTAACAGTAATTTTGGTTGTAGTATTAATCATAGTAGCACTAGTTTGGGTAGTTAAATTTACAAATATTTTAGATAATATAGAGTTACCAAGTTTTGATAAAAATCAAAGCGTAACCTACTCAGCAAATGCTGTAGTAGAATCAGCTAAAGAGAATTTAGAAGCAATTAGTCAAACAATAGAAAAAGTGGTTCAAAAAGATGAAAATATCACTACTGAATCTAATCAAACTAAAATAGACTCAAATTCAACTTCTATAGAGACCAATGCGACTACAGAACTAAAAACTCAAACTCTAAATATAGAAACTACAAAAGTAGAAGTACCGCAGATTACAGCACCAACCAATGAAATTGCTAAAATTATTCCAACTAAAAATATATGGATTGGTATTAAAGATATTGATGGTAAAAATAAAAGATTTCATACAACTAAAAATCCTATCGACCTAAATTTAAGCACTGATCAACTAATTCAAACAGGCCACGGCGAGTTAATTTTAGAGATTGATGGGGATCAAAAGAAATTTAGCGTTCAAAAGCCATTAAGATTTGTAATTCAAAATGGCACAATTAGAGAGTTGGAGTATGACGAATTTGTGAAACTAAACAAAGGTTCTCAATGGTAAGAGTAGCGTTTCTATTTTGTGTTTTTGCTTTTAGTTGTTTTGGATTTGATTTACATAGCAATATCAAAAGTATAATTTCAGAGCAAAGTTACGCTAAAAATAGAGATAAAATCGAGCAGATATTTGCTATAGAGTCTGATTTTATTGATAGTAGGGGTAATCCAAATTACGCTAAAATTACAAATACTTTAAGAGTAAATTCGCTCTTAAATCTTAGTTTTTCTTTGCCGGTGAATTTAGAAATTGCCTTTTATAGTCCAAGTTCTGATATTTTGCTTTTTAAAAGTGTATCTGAAGCTCTTAAAAATCTTGGCTATTCATATTTTTTGAGTAAGTCATTAAAGACTGATACTCAAGGAATAGTTTGGCAAATATCTATGAATTCACGCTTTTTGCTAGATCCAGGTGCGATTTATAGAGAGCTTGGAAAGAATCAAATTTATATAAAAGATATTAATCGTGATGGTGAGTTTAGTTTTACTTATAGTATTGATGCTAGCAAAGCTATATTATCTACACATCAATATATTAGTGATAGCGAATTTGACCTTGCAAAGCCATTAGAGCCATATTTTTTAAATATTAGTGGCAAAAGTGAGGCTTTAATAAAAAGCTACGCTTCTGATAGTTGGATTTGCGTTATAAAGGTACTTGATAGGGATCTAAATTTGATTACACAGATTAAATCAGATAAACCAGAAAAAGAAATATATATCAAATTTCCACCAAATTCATACTATATGCTAATTGATGATGCTTTTAGCTTAGAAAATATTAAGCGTGGATTAAAAATATATATAAAATCAAATTAAGGAGTTTTTTATGTTTGATGAAATTAGATTTAACACTATTGAGAGGTTGCCAAACTACGCATTTGCCGAGGTCAATGCGATTAAGATGGCAGCACGTAGAGATGGGGCTGATATTATAGATTTTTCGATGGGAAATCCAGATGGTAGAACACCACAGCATATTATAGATAAATTATGCGAGAGCGCTATGAAGGATAAAACTCATGGTTATAGTGTTAGTCAAGGTATTTATAAACTTCGTGTTGCGATATGTAACTGGTATAAAAGAAAATATGGCGTAATACTAGATCCAGAAACCGAAGCAGTCGCAACTATGGGTAGCAAAGAGGGATTTGTCCATCTAGTACAAGCCATCACAAATCCTGGTGATGTAGCCATTGTACCAGATCCAGCCTATCCTATTCATACTCAAGCTTTTATTATAGCAGGTGGAAATGTTACTAAAATGCCACTTATTTATAATGCAAATTTTGAAGTAGATGAGAATAAATTTTTTGAAAATTTAGAACATGCTATAGAAGAAAGTATTCCAAAGCCAAAATATGTTGTAGTAAATTTTCCTCATAACCCAACTACTGTAACCTGCCAAAAGAGTTTTTATGAGCGTTTAGTAGATATGGCTAAGCGTGAGAGATTTTATATCATTAGTGATATTGCTTATGCTGAGCTTACATTTGATGGATATAAGACCCCAAGTATATTTGAAGTCGATGGTGCAAAAGATGTCGCAGTAGAGTGCTACACACTATCCAAATCATACAATATGGCCGGTTGGCGTGTAGGATTTATATGTGGTAATAAAAAATTAGTAGCCGCACTCAAAAAGATAAAATCGTGGTTTGACTATGGTATGTTTACCCCAATCCAAGTAGCGGCCACCGTAGCACTAGATGGAGATCAAGACTGCGTTGAGCAGATTAGACAGACTTATGAAAAACGCAGGGATACACTCATAGAAGCTTTTAGCGCAGCTGGTTGGGAGATAGCAAAACCTAGAGCTAGTATGTTTGCTTGGGCAAAATTACCACCGCAAGTAGGAAATATAGGAAGTAAAGAATTTGCTAAGCAGCTATTGACCAAAGCTTGCGTAGCTGTTAGCCCTGGTGCTGGATTTGGTGTGGCTGGTGATGAGTATGTCAGGATTGCATTTATAGAGAATGAAAATCGTATTCGCCAAGCTGCTAGAAATATCAAAAAATATTTAAAAGAAGTCCAATGAGAGTAGCGATATTAGGTGTTGGGACAGTAGGAACTGAGGTTGCTAATGTGCTCATTAAAAATAGCGATCTAATCGTCTCAAGAGCTGGAGTTAGTATAACTCCAGTAGTGGGTGTAGTAAGGAATTTATCAAAACATAAAGACTCAATAATTCCACTAACTGATGATATAGATAGTGTTATAAATAGAGATGATATTGACGTATTTATCGAACTAATGGGCGGAATTGATAAGCCCTATGAGATTATAAGTAAGATTTTAGAGCGCAAAAAGGCTGTAGTAACAGCAAATAAAGCGCTATTGGCTTATTACAGAAATGAGCTTGAAGCACTTGCTGGAGATACGGCATTTGGATATGAAGCTAGTGTAGCTGGTGGGATACCAATTATAAAAGCTTTAAGAGAGGGCTTAAGCGCAAACCATATTCAAAAAATAATGGGTATAATGAACGGAACGAGCAATTATATTCTAACAAATATGATGAATAGTGGAGTGCAATTTGACGAGGCGCTTAAAAAGGCTCAAGAGCTAGGATACGCCGAGGCTGATCCGACCTTTGATATAGGTGGATTTGATACGGCACATAAATTACTTATATTAGCTAGTATTGCCTATTGTGTGCATGCTAAGCCTGAAGATATTTTGATTGAAGGTATTAGTCAAATTAGTAGTGAGGATATATATTTTGCTAATGAATTTGAATATGCTATCAAGCTTTTAGCTATTGCTAAGCGTGGAGAAGGTACTTTAGAGCTTAGAGTTCATCCAGCATTTATTAGCAAAGATAAGATGCTAGCAAATGTAAATGGGGTAATGAATGCTGTAAGTGTCGTAGGTGATGCAGTTGGAGAGAGCTTATTTTATGGTGCTGGTGCTGGTGGGTCTGCTACAGCAAGTGCAGTTATAAGTGATTTAATAGATATTGCTAGAGAGATTAGAAATCCTATGCTAGGATATAAAGCTCCACTAGAGTCTGCACCATTAAAACTTCTAAAGCCTAACCAGATTAGAACCAAATATTATTTAAGATTAAAGGTAGCTGATGAGGTTGGGGTTTTGGCTAAGATTACAAATTTAATGAGTCAAAATAATCTCTCAATTGATAGTTTCTTACAAAAAGCAAAAAGCAAAGATGAAGGATGTGCTACCTTATTTTTTACTACTCATACTTGTTTAGAAGCTGATATGCTAAGAGTAATTAATAGCTTAGAAAATGAGAACTTTATCAAGGCTAAGCCATTTATGATTAGGATTGAGAGTTAATCTTTGGGTTTAGCTGAATATCTTTTTGGTCATGAAGCTGAGAAAAGTGCTGCTAAATTTTTATCAAAAAATGGCTATAAGATACTCAATTTAAACTATAAAACTAAATTTGGAGAGATTGATATCATTGCTAAGCGTGATTCAACTCTTCATTTTATTGAGGTTAAAGCCTCAACTAAAGATTATCAAACTATCTATAGAGTAACAAAATCTAAATTGGAAAAAATTATAAAAGCTATAGATTTTTATATGCTAAACTCAAATTTAAATTTACCATATCAAATCGATATAGTCTGTATAAATAATCAAAATATAGAATTGATAGAAAATATTACATATTGATTAAATTTCTTCTTTCATTTTTTTAAAATTTAATAATTAATAAAAATTATTAACTTTTATATTTTATAATAAGCCTTGATTTGATGAAGTTTGAGTTACCTAAAATTATGTTTGTTAGTTTTAGTTTAACTTTTTTGATGTATAATTTTTATTGTAAAACCATAGAAGGAGATAAAATGGGTAAATATATTGAATTAACAGCTGAAAATTTCAATGTTGCTAAAGAGGGCGTTGCTCTAGTAGATTTTTGGGCTCCATGGTGCGGACCATGTAGAATGCTAGCTCCAGTTATTGATGAGTTAGCTGAAGAGTTCGATGGCAAAGCAAAAATCTGTAAAGTAAATACAGATGAGGTTCAAGACCTAGCTGTAGAGTATGGCGTACGCTCTATTCCAACTTTACTATTCTTTAAAGATGGAGAGATTAAAGAGACACTAATTGGTGCTCAATCTAAAGCTGCAATTGCAGATAAAATCAATTCACTTTTATAATTCAAACGGGGCTTTGCCCCGACTCACTTCATTTCAAATCAATTTTTAAGTTAAATTTATTTTTATGTAATATATTTGTAATATTGTATAGATATAAATTTAAAATTAGGAGACTATAATGTTAGATGTAGCTATAATCGGTGGTGGTCCAGCTGGTCTTAGTGCGGGGCTCTATGCTACTCGTGGTGGGTTAAAAAATGTTGTAATGTTTGAAAAGGGTATGCCTGGTGGCCAAATCACTAGTAGCTCTGAAATGGAGAATTATCCTGGTGTCGCTACTGTTATGGATGGTATGAGTTTTATGAGCCCGTGGCTTGAGCAATGCACTAGATTTGGTCTAAAACACGAAATGGCGGCCGTAGAAAAAGTATCTAAAAATAGCGATGGCAGCTTCACTATAACTTTAGAAGGTGGCAAAACTGAACAAGCAAAAGCTGTAATTGTATGTACAGGTTCAACCCCAAAAAGAGCTGGCTTTAAAGGTGAGGATGAATTCTTTGGTAAAGGCGTTAGCACTTGTGCTACTTGCGATGGATTTTTCTATAAAAATAAAGAAGTAGCTGTTTTAGGTGGTGGTGATACGGCTATCGAAGAGGCTGAGTATTTAACTAGAATTTGCTCAAAAGTATATCTAATTCACCGCCGTGATACATTTAGAGCTGCTCCAAGCTCAGTTGAAAAAGTTAAGAAAAATGAGAAAATTGAGCTAATTTTAAATGCTACTATAGATGAAGTCTATGGTGATAGCACTGCTGGTGTAAAAGGGGTGAAAGTCAAACTAGCAGATGGAAGCATAAGAGATTTAGTAGTGCCTGGCATATTTACATTTGTGGGTCTAAATGTAAGAAACGAAGTATTAAAAGATGGAGATAAATTCATTTGCGATATATTGCCATCAGGTCAAGTAAAAGTTGATTTAAAAATGCAAACTTCAACTCCAGGTTTATTTGCCGCAGGAGATTTAAGACAAGATGCGCCTAAGCAAGTAGTCAGTGCCGCCGCAGATGGTGCTGTAGCCGCACTTAGCGCTATGAGCTACATTGAGAGCTTACATTAATTCTTAAGCCACTTGCCTTAGCGAGTGGCTCTTTTATAAAATTCAATTTACTTATATCAAATTTTTATCTTTTTTTAGCTAGAATAAAGTTTTAATTTATCCAAAAAGGGCGATGATGATTCGTATAGGTTTGCATGGGGCAAGTGGCAAGATGGGAAGCGAGATAATCGCAAATTTAAAAGGGCTTAATAATGCGAAATTATCAGTAGCATACACTATAGAGCCTATGAGCGTGGATGATGGTGTGATAGTAACTGATAAGTATGATGTTTTGTTTGATAATAGCGATGTGGTTATTGATTTTAGTATCGCAAAGGCATCTATAAATTTGATTAATTACGCTAGGACAAATCCAAAACCACTGGTTATAGGCACAACTGGGCTAGGCGATGAAGGGGGCGAGCTAATCAAACTAGCAAGTGCTATGATGCCAATACTTCAAGCTACAAATATGAGTCTGGGTGTAGCGGTGCTAAATCGCTTAACTGAGATAGCTAGTAGGGTGCTAAGTGAATTTGATATTGAGATTATTGAGATGCATCATCGCAATAAGATAGACGCTCCAAGTGGTACAGCATTGACACTTGGCGAACATGCTGCAAAAGGTAGAAATTTAAGTTTAGCAAATGTTAGAGTAAGCGGACGAGATGGAATGATAGGAGCTAGAAGCAAAGATGAGATTGCTGTAATGGCTTTGCGTGGTGGCGATATCGTTGGACGCCATACAGTAGGATTTTATAACGATGGTGAATATATAGAGTTAAATCACACCGCTACAAGTAGGGCTACATTTGCTAAAGGTGCGATAAAAGCGGGTATTTGGCTAGCTAATAAAGAGCCAAAATTATATACAATCTATGATGCTTTAGGGATATAAAATGTGTGCGATAGTAGGGGTAATAAATTCAAAAGATGCGGCTAAAACGGCGTATTATGGGCTGTTTTCTATGCAGCATAGAGGGCAAGAGGCAAGTGGGATTAGCTCTAGTTATAATCATCAGATTAAAACTATTAAAAACAGAGGCTTAGTAACTGAGGTTTTTAATAGCGCTAGCTTTGAGATATTACAAGGGCAGATGGCTATAGGGCATAATAGATATTCAACCGCTGGAAGCGATAGTGTGCTAGATGCTCAGCCGGTGAGTGCGAAATACTCTTTAGGCGAGATTAGTATTGTTCATAATGGAAATTTGATTAATAAACACGAAGTTAGAGAAAGATTGATAGAAGATGGTGCTATATTTCAGTCAAATATGGATACAGAAAATATCTTGCACTTAATAGCAAAAAGCAAAAAAGAGAATTTGCAAGACCGTATTATAGAGGCTTTGGGGCAGATCGTTGGGGCGTATTGTCTGCTTATTTTAAGTCGCTCTAAGATGTTTGTGGTGCGTGATCCATACGGCGTTAGGCCTCTTAGTATAGGTAGATTAAAAGATGGTGGATATATCGTAGCTAGTGAGAGCTGTGCTTTTGATCTGGTGGGGGCTACATTTGTGCGTGATGTAGCACCTGGAGAGATGATAGTATTTGAAGAGGGCAAAAGCGCCTTTAAAAGCATAGAGTTATTTGAAGCTAAAGACCCTAGATTGTGTGCATTTGAATATATATACTTTGCTCGTCCTGATAGCATGATAGATGGTAAAAATGTATATCAAATTAGAAAAAAATTAGGAGAAATTCTAGCTGATAAATCTAGCTGTAAAGCTGATTTTGTAGTGCCTGTTCCAGATTCTGGTGTTCCTGCGGCTTTGGGGTATGCTGCTAGGAGTAAAATCCCATTTGAGATGGCAATTGTAAGAAATCACTATGTAGGTAGGACATTTATAGAGCCAACTCAAGAGATGAGAAATCTTAAAGTTAAATTAAAATTAAATCCTATGAGTAGTGTTTTAAATGGCAAAAGCGTCGTAGTTATCGATGATAGTATCGTGCGTGGTACAACTAGCAAGAAGATTGTAGAGCTGCTTCGCAATGCTGGGGCTAAAGAGATACATATGAAAATTGCTGCTCCAGAGATTAAACATCCTTGTAGATATGGTATTGATACTCCAAGTTATGAAGAGCTAATCAGTGCTAGGATGGATGCTAGAGAGGTGTGTAAATTTATTGGTGCTGATAGTTTAGAGTTTTTAAGCATTGATGAATTAACTCAAGGATTAGGTAATGAGCGTAAGTACTCTCTTGTAAGCTTTGATGGAGATTATTTTATAAGCTAAATTTGTCTATATACTTGTTTTGATATCTTTTAACTTTGCTTTGCAATTAGGCAAAATGTTAAATTGATTACAAGTATCGCATTTTCTTTTTTATCTCGCTTTAGCACAATCTAATCTGTGCTAAAGCGAGCCTAACAACATAGCCTAACATTATAAATATATAAATCATATCTTAAACACTAAATATTATCTACAAATCACTATATATTAAATAGCAAATTTATGCAACATTATCTATAAACCAAAAACTATCAAATTCACTCTTATCCATAGCCAACCCATTAACCTCCCCAAAACCCTCAAATAAATTACACCCCCATAATATTTAATATCTCACCTAATCTAAATTCCACTCTAAAAATTATAAAATCACTTAGCCTAAATCTATAATATATAATCTAAATTTAATTAATTACTCAAATTTATTAAAAAATTTGCAATATTTTCTTCAAATTTATCAAAATCCCCCCCCC
>NZ_MJKZ01000010.1:0-10185 GCF_002138935.1 Campylobacter sp. P091 | reverse complement strand
CCCTAAATGGATTTAAGTTTTATAGGGAAATCTTAACACAAAGGAAAAGTTATGAGCTTTAGAATAAATACTAACATCGCAGCGATGAATGCTCATGCCAACTCTTTGATCAATGATAGAGAGCTTACTAGCTCACTTGGCCGCCTAAGCTCAGGTCTTAGAATTCAAACAGCAGCTGATGATGCATCAGGTCTTGTTATTGCTGATTCACTAAAAAGCCAAGCTAGCTCTTTAGGTCAAGCCATATCTAATGGTAATGATGCAATTGGTATTGTTCAAACTGCTGATAAAGCTATGGATGAACAGATTAAAATACTTGATACTATTAAAACCAAAGCTATCCAAGCAGCCAACGACAGCCAAAACAGCGACTCTAGAAAAGCAATCCAAAATGATATCTCAAGACTTCTTGATGAGCTAGACAATATCGCCAATACCACAAGCTTCAATGGTCAAAAGCTATTAAATGGCAATTTCACTAACAAAAACTTCCAAATAAGTGCTTATAGCAACCAAACGGCCAAAATCAGCGTAGAAAACACCAACTCAAACGCCATAGGCCACACTCATTATCTCTCTACTACGCCTATGATTTTCGATAACAACAAATTCGATACCGCGAATTTCACTATGCAATTAAACGCCGTACCAAGCCATTTAAATGGCATTAAATTCGACGCTATCTCTGGTCAAGAGATACTAGATAATGGGCTAGGAGTCATAGCTGATAAGATAAACTCTTATAGCAGCGAGACGGGTGTTAAGGCTAAAGTTAAGAATGAATTTATTAGCTCTGTTCCGATACTTGGCAGTGCTTTTTTCCCTGGCAGTGTTTCGAAATTAAGCATAAATGGAGTAGAGATAGGGACAAATTTAAGCGTGGCAAATAGAGATCCTTCAAATGCTCTAATAGACACCATCAATGCCAAAAGCGATATAACTGGCGTTAGTGCTTCTAATGCTGGAGGGCGTTTATCAATGAGCTCTAGTAACGGTAAGCCAATATTAATTCAAGTAGGCACGACAAATGATGCCGATGCATTGGGGCTAGCTATGCAAGATAGCACCGGTGCAAAAAGCACAAGTGCATTAATCTTAGGTGAACTCTATCTACAATCAAATAATGGCTCACCACCATCTTTGGATCTCAAAGAGACTACAGGCAATATAAAAGGTGCTGGGATTGATGGTTTAAATCCTAAGGCCGCTGATACAAATGATATAATAGGCTCTCAGCTAAGAGAACAATTATCACTTAGTCTAAGTGATTTGGTTAGAAACAAGCTAGATGAGCATGTATTAAGGGCGATGGGTCAAGTAGAGCTATTAAATCCGATTTTGGAGTTGCCAGCTGGAGTTAATAGCTATGCAGGGGCACAAGCTTTGATAGATGTATCATTAAATGCGCTTAAAAAGCTAGACAAACTAAGAGCTGATCTAGGTTCAGTCCAAAATCAATTAGTAGCTACGATAAACAACATCACAGTTACCCAAGTCAATGTCAAATCAGCTGAAAGTCAGATACGGGATGTGGATTTTGCTAGTGAGAGTGCGAATTTCTCTAAATTCAATATCCTAGCTCAAAGCGGTAGCTACGCCATGAGCCAGGCAAATGCTGTACAACAAAATATATTAAGACTATTACAGTAAAATCTGATTTAATGAAATGCCATTATTATAATGGCATTTCATTAAAATAATTTTTGAAATTTTATTGCTTTTAGTAAAAGTTTTGATTAGGCTAAGTTTTTAATTAATGCATTATCTCTTAAAATATATTTTTTATTATTTTATATAGTAAGATTATCACATAAAATAAATTAGATTCATTATCAATTTTGATTTATATAAATTTATATATAATATAGTTGCAAGTTGAATTTAGATAAAATACTACTTAAAGGAAGTAGATGAGACTTAATAAGAATAAAACAAATATAAAATTAAAAGAAGATATAGCCAAATGTAAAGAGAGTTTAAAGAGTCGGTTTATAAAGCTGGGTGGTAGGAATTATGGAATTTATCAATCTAAAGAGATAGATAAGTTTTTAAAATCAGCTTTTGATATAGTTAAATTAGACTCATTTGGTGAGTTTGTATTAAGTGATGATAGTGTGCCACTATGTGTGGTAGCTATAGGTAGTTATGCGCTTGGTGAAATGAGTGTTAAAAGCAGCATTGACCTAGCTATAATCTATAAAAATGAATTAGGCTATAATGCTAAAATCATCGCCCAAAAATATTTGCAAATTTTAAAAAGTGTAGGCTTAGATATAGAGGCAAAACTATATGAACAAGATGAGTTGTGTGTGATATCTAATGATATTGAACTAGCGATATTGTTTAGCCATATTCGTTTAGTATGTGGCTCAAAAATATTATATAAAAATATTAAAATTCAAATTACTAAAATCAATAAAGATAAAAAAGATGAGCTAATTCGTTATCATTTAAATAAACTCGAACCAATGAACTGTCCGCACTATTTAGATTGTAGTCCAAATTTGCTTAATGGTAGTGGCGGATTTATGGATTATAAAAGGGTATTTTGGCTTTTTAGCCTCTTTGGCGGCACATTAAAGACAAATATATTAAAGTATATTGATGAAGATGAGTTAAGTGAGTTAAATTTGGCTTTTGATTACATTAGCTCACTTCGCTCAGCCCTTCAAATTAGCGGTGGTGGCGAGATATTAGGGCGTGAATATCTAGATTCTGTAGCTAAAATAATGCAAACCAAAGCAAAAAAAGGCCTAAGTTCTCAAGAGATACTCCTAAGCAAATGCCTATGGGCTATGCATACTATATATATCTATTCAAGATATCTAGCTAGGCGTGCTTTTGGGGTGAAAATATCATTAGGCACAGCTAGAATATGCCGTTTGCCAAGCGGTCTATACAATATCGCAAATACCATCTATGCACCAAGCCGCAAAAAGCCAATCGATCTTAAATCAGCGCTTAAAGAGTTAAGCTTTTTGCCAGATGTGGAGCTGAAATTTGATATAAGTGTGCTTATATATATAAAGCGTTTAGATGATGGCAACCACCCAAAAGTATATGATGGATTAAAAAAGATATTAAATCGTAGATATAGTAAGGATATCTTAAAGCTACTCTTAGATAGCTCAAAGCTATTTAAGATTATAAAGCCGATGGAGTTTAGCACTCATTTGGCTAGTTTAGAAGGTGATTATAGCCTAGATGAGAGTTGCGTAGCGATCGTAGGAGAGATAGAAAATATCCAAGATAGATTTGTTCTTAGTCTATATAATGATCTTTGTGCCAATGGCAAAATGCTCTTAAAGCTAGTAGCACTTATGCATCAAGCCTCGCCAAATTATGTAAGTAGCGCTAATATATTTAGGTCGTATTGTGCGAAATTAGATCTATTACAAAAGACCATAAATATGGGGATAAATCTGATAAAAAATCAAAATCAATTAATAGATATCCTATCAGAGCCAATTAGTGAGCCAATAATGCTAAATTTAGTAAGCTCTATCAAAGAAAAACAAGCTCTAAAACTACTATATATTCTAACTTACGCTAGATTAAAAGCTAGGAATTTAAATCATTTTAGCGATATTGACAATGCCAAATTGCGTCAAATTTATGATAGTGCTTTGAGTGCTTTTGATAGCGATGAGAGCTTGATGGATAGCGTTAATAAACGGACAAAAAAGATAGAATTACTCAAAAAACAGAGAGAATTTATCGCTTTAGATAAGGATATAAAAGAGCAAATTCTAAGCATAGAGTCAAATTTGCTCTTTAGCAAGTATAGTCAGCAGCAGATAATAGATATCGCCCTTAGGGCTAGTGAGTGCTCAAATATCGATTTAGAACTAACTAGCCATAGCCTACAAATCATAGCCAAGAGTAATTGGAATATGGCGATGGCTCTTAGGGAGCTTCGTGGGTTTGATCTTGCGTATATGGAGATTTGTGAGCTTTTTGATGGTAAGAGCTATATAAGGCTAGATTATAATTCCAGTATCGATAAGAGCAAAAACGAGATTATCCAGGCACTATGCTCTAAAGAGAAACCGCAATATGACAAGCCGGTGATTTTGCCTAATGAAGTTAGCTTTGATATGAACTATTCTCAAAATTATGCGAAATTAAATATCAACGCCAAAGATCAGCGTGGATTTATGATTTATATCCTAAGTATGCTTAGCAAATTCCAAATTAAGCTAGCAAATGCTAGAATACAAACCATCAAAAACCGTACCAGAAATATGTTTCTTTTATCTGTAAATGATGATTTAAAGAGCGTAGTGGATGAGTTTTTAAAAGAGATTATAACGGAGTAAAATATGTGTGGAATCGTCGGCTATATCGGTAAAAAAGAGAAAAAAAATATTATATTAAATGGATTAAAAGAGCTTGAATATCGTGGATATGATAGTGCGGGGGTGGCGATTATCAGCGGTAATGAGATGAGCTATTATAAGGCTGTTGGTAAGCTTGAGAATTTAGCTAGTAAAATGAAAGAGTGCCAATACCTTGGCAGTGGCGTAGCTATAGGCCATACTAGATGGGCGACACATGGCAAACCTACTGAGATAAACGCTCATCCGCATTTAGGTGAGTATAGCTTTGTTATTCATAATGGAATTATAGAAAATTACAAAGAGTTAAAAGATGAGCTAGAAGCTAGTGGGGTGAAGTTTTTAAGTCAGACTGATACAGAGGTTATAGTCCATCTTTTTGAAGAGTATAATAAAAGTGCTAAAACCCCATTTGAAGCTTATAAAAAGACAATTAGCAGATTAAAGGGTGCTTATGCTACTTTGCTTGTTACTAAGGCTGCTCCAGATGAGATATTTTTTGCTAAAAATGCGGCTCCTTTGATTATCGCTAGAGATGGGGATGAAATTTATCTATCTAGCTCGGATTCTCCATTAATCGGCCTAGCTAAGGAGGCCATATATCTAGAAGATGGCAGTTATGGCGTGGCGAAATTAGGAAATTTAACTATATTTGATGAGAATAATCAAGAGATAAAGCCAAATTTCACCGAACTACCAAAAGACAAAGGCTACGCCCTAAAAGATGGTTATAGATTTTTTATGGAAAAAGAGATATATGAGCAGTCTCAAGTGATCGCTGAGTGCTTGATGGGTAGATTGAGCGATGATGATTTGAATTTGGATATCGATATAAGCTTATTTAATGATATCGATGAGGTGGTCTTGTGTGCTTGTGGGACTAGCTACCATGCGGCCTTAGCTGCTAGCTATCTATTAGAAAGATTAGCCAAAATCAGAGCTAGCGTAGTTGTGGCTAGCGAATTTAGATATAAAGAGCCGTTTTTAAATCCAAATTCGCTATTTATAGTAATTAGCCAAAGCGGTGAAACAGCAGACACGCTAGAAGCCTTAAAAATCGCTAAAAACGCAAATTTAAAAACCCTAGCTATCTGTAATGTGGATAATTCTAGTATTGTCAGAATGGCTAAAGAAGTATTGCTAACTCGTGCTGGGATAGAAAAGGGTGTAGCAAGTACCAAAGCCTTTGCTACTCAAATGATATGTTTATGGATGCTAGCTCTAAAATTAGCCAAAATTCGCCACACAATCGATGATGAAACCTTAGAAAATGAGATTAAAACATTGAGAAATATCCCATCTGTTGTGAATTTTGATAAGAGCTTACAAGAGAAAATCTATCGCAAAGCCAAGCACTATGTCCATGGGCATGGATTTTTCTTTATCGGTAGGGATATATTTTACCCACTTGCTCTTGAAGGGGCGTTGAAATTAAAAGAGATTAGCTACCTACACGCTGAGGGCTATCCTGCTGGTGAGATGAAGCACGGGCCAATCGCTTTGGCTGATGAGGGTCTATATACGATTGCTTTATTACCACAAACCATCTTATATGATAAAACTAAATCAAATATCGAAGAATTAGCCGCTAGAGATGCCTTCATTACTACCATTTCGCCTTTGGAATTTGAGCTTAGCGATGACTTTATCAAGATCAATTCTCATTCACATCCGATGAGTGAATTTTTTGAAATTATGGTTGTTTTACAACTTTTTGCGCTTGAAATTTCTATTAGATTAGGCAATGATGTAGATATGCCAAGAAACCTTGCTAAGAGCGTAACTGTAGAATAGGAATTTAATAAAAATATTATAAAAAAGCTTATTTGGATTATTTCGCTACTTTTTAGCGTGGTTGTGGGTAGGGATTTGAATTTTAAGTTTAAATTTATTTGAGTTTTAAATTTAAAAAGGAGATTTTATGACAAAGATTATTTGGATTGTTGCGCTACTTTTTAGCGTGGTTGTAGCTAAGGATATGGATCCTAAAAAGCTAGAAAGCTCTTGCGATAATGGCAATATGGATATTTGCTTTTCTCTTGGCACCTTATACGCAAGAGGCGAAGGCGTCAAACAAAACTACCAAAAAGCTGCCGAACTATTAGAAAAAGCTTGTGATGGCAGAGCTTCGCTTGCTTGTATATTTCTTGGCATCTTATACGAAAAAGGTGAAGGTGTCAAACAAAACTACCAAAAAGCTTTCGAACTATACCAAAAATCTTGCGATGGTGAAAATCCAGTTGGTTGCGGCCTTCTTGGCACCTTATACGCAGAGGGCAAAGGCGTCAAACAAAACTACCAAAAAGCTTTCGAACTATACCAAAAATCTTGTGATGGTGGAAATCCATATGGTTGTAGGAATCTTGGAAAGCTATATTATGATGGCAAAGGCGTCAAACAAAACTATCAAAAAGCAGCCGAGCTATTTACAAAAGCTTGTGATGACAGGGATCTAGGTGGTTGTAGTGATCTTGGATTGTTATATTATAATGGCGAAGGAGTAAGACAAAACTACCAAAAAGCTTTCGAACTATGGACAAAATCTTGCGATGGTGGAGAACCATATGGTTGCTATAATCTTGGCACCTTATACGTAGATGGCAAAGGCGTCAAACAAAACTATCAAAAAGCAGCCGAACTATTGGAAAAAGCTTGCAATGGTGGAATTCTATTTAGTTGCAATAATCTTGGATGGCTATATTATGATGGTAAAGGTGTAAAACAAAACTACCAAAAAGTAGCAGAGCTATCTAAAAAATCTTGTGATGGTGGAAATCCAGTTGGTTGCGGCCTTCATGGCATCTTATATGAAGAAGGTAAAGGTCTAAGACAAGATTACGCTATGGCTAAGGAGTATTATGGCAAGGCGTGTGATTTAGGTGAACAACTTGGTTGCGATAATTATAAAAGATTAAATATCTATATAAAAGATTAAATAATAGATAGCTTATAATGATCTAAGTATATATCTTAGGGCTTATCTACTTAGATCTTTCTCATCTCATCAAGCCTTGATAGAAATGGGGTGATGAGATTTATATCTTTTTGTTTTTTAGATGAGTAGTAGATCAAATTTTTATCTAAATTTTTGCCATTTTCTAGCTCATCTAATCTTCTTTTGATCTGCTTTATAGTCCCATTTATCCCATCTACAATCTTACAATTTGGCATTAAAGCAGCAAAACTATCTTTAAAATAGTTAAAATGCGTACATCCTAGCACCAAAAGTGATATATTTGTAGCATTGATTTGAGCTATTTGCTCAGCTATATATCGCTTCACTGATGGTGAGTCAAACTCCATATTTTGAGCGAATTCCACTAGCTTTGGCATAGGTAAAAGATAGGTTTTATCGCTTAAATTTGATCTTTTTAACAGCTCATTTAGCTTAGCACCCTTTATCGTAGCTGGCGTAGCGATAACTAGTATATTGCCATCTTCGCTTTGACCTAACTTCACTGCTGGTTCCATCCCGATAATCGGTATGCTAAATTTCTGCCTAAGGTCGCTTATAGCAGCACTCGTGGCGGTATTACACGCAATTACGATTATATCAGCCATAGGGCGCAAAAACTCGACCGCATCAATGCTAAGAGCTCTTATCTCATCAATGCTCTTTACCCCATAAGGTGCGTTGTCATTATCAGCAAAATAGATAAAATCACACCCTTTAAGCTCCTTTTTAGCCTCATTTAAAAGACTTAGCCCCCCAAATCCAGAGTCAAATACCGCTACAACCATCAGCCAAATATCTCAAATTTTTCAAATAATTTTGTATCATCATCTATCAAGCCTCTATCAATCAAATTTTTAACAACTTCTTGATTGCAATTGGTCTCTTTAGGCCACTCTTTTGTATAGCCATCATCTATGGTTTTGCGAGTCGCATCGATGCAAATTTGCTCATCATCTATATATATATCTCGCTGGGCATCAATGCTATTAGTAATACGCCATACCATCATATATGGATTATCTATTCTTGAATCAATATCTGTAAATATTATAATTTTAAAATGTTTTTTAAGCGTTAAAAGAGAGTTAAAAAGAGATTTTAGGTTTGATTTTTTATCTACTTTTACCATACAGATTGGATTTTTGGTATCGGTAAAATATTGATATACCTCTAAAATATCAGAGCTTATTTTTTTAAATTTATCTAGTAGTTCGGTATTGCTTATCACGCTTGGTGCTAAAGTAGCATAGTCTATAGATGCATCTATGCCTAGTTTACCTCCATAGCATGAGTTTGGACTAGCATGATCTAATTGATCGCAAATTCCGCTTGTGATTAGACAGCTTTTAGGGCTAAATCTGTCTAAGACAAATTTAGCCAAATTTTTATAATCCTCCAAATTCGGCGCATCGCTAGGCACGAAAATAGCGTGTTTTACAAAGCTCATCTGACCAACGCCCCAAAATGCATGCATAAGCTGCTGAGCGTGTGCTGGATAAAGGTTATTAAATTTAGCTAATATTAAGTTATGAAATACTCCATTTTCAGGCATTTTATAATCAATCAGATCTGGCGCAGTAGTTTGCAAAAGTGGCAAAAATATACGCTCAGTTGCATATCCCATATATTTATCTTCTAAAGGCGGTTTACCAACGACCGTAGCAGAAAATATAGGATTTTTTTTGTGAGTGATTTTTGTTACTCTCATCAGCGGAAAAGGCTCAATCGGCGTATAATATCCAGTATGATCGCCAAATCTTCCCTCATCTCTTAGCTCATTTGGATCTATAAATCCCTCAATGACAAAATCAGCATCAAAAGGCACATAAATATCATTTGTGAGCGATTTTACCAGCTTTGCGGGCTTTTTGCGGATAAATCCATATAGCATTAATTCAAAAATATTTTTTGGTAATGGAGCCTGCCCACACCAGATATATAATGGATCGCCACCGATCGCCACGCTGACTGGCATTTTCATCCCTGCTTTTTTATATTCATGAAAAAAATGCGCCCCATCTTTGTGAATTTGCCAGTGCATTCCAAGCTCATTTTGGCTATGGACTTGAAGGCGATACATACCCAAATTTTGAGTAGTTCCATTTAACGCCTTAGTATAGACTTGACCCATCGTGATAAAGGCACCACCATCATCATCCCAAGTTTTCAAAACCGGAAGTTTATATAAATTTGGCTCTTTAAATTCACACTCTTGACATATACCCTTGCCTTTTAATCTTTTTGGAAAAATGGATTTTAAACTCAAAAGATAGCCAAAAAAATCTATTTTTTCTTTCAGAGAATTTGGCTTTTTAGGCTTTAAAAGAGCTGAAATTTCATCAGAAATATCACTAATATCACGCCCAAAAATTATCTCCAAAGCCTTAAAACTACCAAAAATATTTATTATCACAGGGGGAAATTTATCACCATTTTTATTTATAGGATTAGTAAATAATATAGCTTTAGAATTATCTTTTTTAACTTCGATGTAGCTAATATGAGCAATTTCAAGATCAATATCGCATGGCGCTTCTATAATTTTTAATAGATTATTTTCTTTAAGCAAATTTATATAGTAATGCATGTTTTCTCCATTTTTAAACAAAGAAAGTCTATCATAATATATAAAACATTAAGCAAAAAGTTAGATAAAATCATAAATTTAGAGTAAAAAATTTGAATTTAGACTAAATTTAATTAAAAATTTAAAATATTTAGGAAAATAGCCTAATATTTAATCTTTTTTTAAGCATATCTCTTATATAATTCCAGCTCACGAATTGAGAAACACCTTAACCTTCTGAAAAGCTTGGTTAAATCATCTCTTTATCGTTTTTGTTTTTTAATTTTTATAATGTTAAACTATCTTTTATAGTCAATCTTTGAAAT
>NZ_MJKZ01000001.1:365894-390003 GCF_002138935.1 Campylobacter sp. P091 | reverse complement strand
CTAAAACCCTCTCTTAATTCACATCTATTTATTCCTACTCTTTGCCATGGCTCTAAATTTGGGTTAAAAAATGTACTTATACACTCCTTACCACCTAAGACTAGTGATCTTATCTCTACAGCATCACTTAGTAATGGGATAAGTTGAAATACAGTTTCAAACTTCTTTCTATCTAAATCCCCAATACAATTTTTTAAAGTAAAAAATCCACTCTCATCTATTCCTAAGCACATATTAATATCATTAGTTGATACAAACTGTATATACTCAATTTAAGATTTCTAAAATTATCAATTGATTTTATACTACTTATTATACTAATAACGCCATCACTCAAATAAGTGCTAGAAGAACTCTAGATTATGCTGTAGTAGGTAACTCTAATAGAGCTATCGCACCAGCGCCACTACCTCAAATTTCAGCTAGCACATTCTTTAGCGGATTTAGAACTCACATAGCAAGTGATCACTTCCCTGTAACATTTAGGAGATTTCCATGAAAATAGCTATAAAAATATCTTTAATCTCTATATTTATCATCAGTTGTAGCGGAGCTAAAATAGATCAACCAAAGCAAGATATGAGCTTTTTAAAGCTTGATAGCTCTAAGGGATTCGCAGGAGATATAAGCAAAGCCCCAGATGAATTAAAAGTTCCTGATAGAGAACCTAATGTAAATAATGAGAATATTAGACCACTACTAAAATCATCTATGCTAAGTGATGAATTTACTCCACTACTAAGTCTTAGATCACTTGATACAGGTATGCCTTTAGTAGTGAATTTAGGTAAATCAGATGAAACTTTTAATTATAATCTAAGAGAGATTAAAGCATTTGAACCAACTATAATTGATGAAATTAAAAAGGTTGATAGCTTTGCGAATTTGGGTTTAGAGTATATACAGTTTGTATCAACTAATGATATTAATATGTGCTTAGCAATTGATGAGAGTGGGCTATTTACTCTAAAAAGTTGTAGTGATGATTTAAATAATAAGAAGTTTGAAACTGTATTTCAACTCATCCCACTACTAAGTGATGCTGTAGAGATAAGATCACTAGTCTTAGGTGGTAAGGAGTGTATAAGTACATTTTTTAACCCAAATTTAGAGCCATGGCAAAGAGTAGGAATAAATAGATGTGAATTAAGAGAGGGTTTTAGCGTAGATACCTCTAAACTTTGGGCGATAATGCCTGAGCTTAAAGCTGCGATGGTGTTGTTGCCAGTGGAGTAGGTGAGGGTTATTGTACTTAAATAATTATATGGGGTACAAATACGAATGCCCCATATGTATTTTTATTAATTTCTTATCATACTTTATAGATATTTTTATTATTTATTGGATATAATCGCAATTAAATTTACTAAATCCAAAGGATATGTTTTGGTTAGTTTTATAGTTCCTGTGTTTTACAAGGATCAAGATTCATTTATATATAAACGCGCTATAGAATTGATTAATAAATTTAGCTATCACTCAAAAATTGAGGTTATAATTGCAGATTCTAGTAAAAATTCTATCTTGCAAACTGTAGCTAGCAATATTAAAATTATTCATACTTACGTTGGAGATAAGGTTTTTTCTCCATCTAAAGCCCGCAATCAAGCAGCTAAAATAGCAACTAAAAAATATCTATTTTTTTACGATGTTGATATGGATTATTCAGGTGAGTTTGAAGATTTACTATTTAGTGAAATTGATAATATTTTAGAAACAAATAAATCTAAATTTATAGCTATTCCATTTTTATATCTTACGCAAAAAGGAACAGTTATTTTTGAGTCAAATAAAGATTTAGCGCTATTTAAAAATAGCTTTTTGAAAGGTCAAAATGATCTAGTGGAAAGTATTTCGCCAAATAGCTCAGCGATGGTGATGAATAGAGAATATTTTATGGAAATTGGAGAATTTGAGAATATTTTTTCTGGTCATGGTGGTGAGGATTTTTATCTTATTCATTGTCTTTGTGCGCATAATCCGCATTCGGTTAAAAATGACGATTATTACACAGATTTCAAAACTCCATTTATAGCAAATGCCAAAGGGTTTAGACTTTATATGGCGTATTATTCATTGCCAAATTTTTTTAAAAATTTAATTTTAGTACATAGATGGCACCCGCGTCCATTAAGTAATAATTTTTACTCGCAAAGATTAAGAAATGAGAATCTTTTGCAAGAAAAAATGAAAGCTTATGATAAAAAATTTACAGGGTTGATTTGGCAATCAACTACCCCAATGCCAGATATTGAGGAATTTATTGAAACTCTTATGAAAAATTATGGATATGATACCGGGTGCTATCCAGGATTTTTTCACTATGCTAACGGTGTTAAGCCTATCAAGCGACCACTAGCAAACAAGATAAGAAAGCTTATAATTCGTCCTAGGGAATTTTTTGCAGATATTAAATTTATAGGTCGATTGGTTTAATGAACGGTTATCTGTTTTACATTAAAAGTATTTTAAATATTTTTACAAATAGAGTCTTTATTGGATGGGGAAGAAAACGGACTGGTCAATTTGCTTGCTTTTTATCAGTTAAATTTAAAGGCAAATTTAAACTTTTAGAAGATGGGTTTATCCGCTCGGTTGGGCTTGGGGTTGATGGTGCTAGGCCGTTTAGCATAGTTGAAGATGATATCGGGATTTACTATGATGCCACTAGGCCAAGCAGGCTAGAAGAGATTTTGGCGAATTTCGAATTTAGCGATGAGATTTTACAAGAGGCTAGGTGGTGTATGGATTTTATCACCACGCACAATATCTCAAAATACAATAACGCCCCAGATATCACACAAGAATTAATAGAAAAATATGAGCTAAATAAAGACCAAAATATCCTTATAATAGCCCAAACTAGTGGCGATGCGTCGCTAGAGTACGGCCTGGCTAATCAATTTAGCACTCTTGATATGATAAATGCAGCAATAAATGAAAATCCAAATTCAAATATTTTGCTAAAAATTCACCCAGATGTATTAAGCGGTAAAAAAAAATCTGATATTGATATTGCAAATTTGCCTTCACAAATTAAAATAATTAGTGAAAATATAAATCCGATTTCGCTACTAAAATATATTACAAAAGTTTATACTAAAAGCTCTGGTATGGGCTTTGAGGCCTTGATGTGTGGGTGTAAGTGCGTCTGCTTTGGAATGCCATTTTACGCTGGTTGGGGGTTAAGTGATGATAGGGCGCAAATTCCATCAAGGCGTAATAAAAAACTAAGCCTTGAGCAGTTATTTGCTGGGGCATATTTATTATATGCTAAATATATTGATGCATATACCGGGCAAAATGCTACACTAAAAAGAGTACTTCCACAGATTAACGCACTTAAAAATGCTCGATTAAGTGAGTGTAAAAAGCAAAAGTTTTTATTTGGATTTTCGATTTGGAAGCGTAAATTTATGTTTCCATTTTTGGGTAAAAATCTAAATTTTATTAGTACTTTTAGTAAAAATCCACTACAGCAAGCGCTAAATTTGGGCTTAAATAAAGACTCTGCAATCTATATTTGGGGAAAAAAAGAGTATCCACAGGTACAAAAATGGTGCGATGAAAATGGAGTGCAAATTATTAGAGTTGAAGATGGATTTATACGTTCAATTGGTCTTGGTAGTGATCTTACTAGGCCTTATTCTTTGGTTTTTGATGATGAGGGAATATACTTTGATACCACATCGCCAAGTAGATTAGAAAATATCTTAAACTATCATAAATTTAGCCCTTATGAGTTAGAAAGCGCTAAGAAGCTTAGAGAGATTTTAGTAAATAGTAAAATTTCAAAATATAATGATGATAAAGATGTTATAATAACACATAAAAATAGTAAGATTGCTTTAGTTATCGGTCAGGTTGAAGATGATGCAAGTGTAAGGATTGGTGCTGATGGTATGAAAAATATCGAGCTTTTACGCCTTGCTAGACAAAATTCGCCCCATGCTTATATAATTTATAAGCCTCACCCAGATGTCGTAAGTGGAAATAGGGTTGGTGCGGTAAAGACTACAGAAGCATTGAAGTATTGCGATGAAGTGCTTGAGGGTGTGAGTATGCCTACACTTTTAGATATCGCTGATGAAATTCATACAATGACATCGACTAGTGGATTGGAAGCGATTTTACGCAAAAAAAGAGTAATTTGCTATGGGCGACCATTTTGGGCGGGCTGGGGACTAAGCGATGATAAAAAGCCTCAGCCACGCAGGTATAGAAGTCTAAGTAGTGATGAGTTAATAGCTGGGGCATATCTGCTCTATCCTAGATATATTCATCCACTAAATTTAGAGGCGTGTGAAGCGTGTGATTTAGTAGTAGCACTTCAAGAGCAAAAGATAAGGTTGCAACAGCCTATAAATGCGCTATTGCATAAGATAAAATCTTTATATGCAAGAGTTGGGCAAAAGCTTTTATATGTAGTTTTATTTGTGGTAAAAAGATGAGATTAGAAGAGAGAATTACTGGTATTAAAGGCAAAAATGTCTTGCTTTTACAAGGTCCTATGGGGGATTTTTTTAATAAGCTTGATAATATTTGTACCAAAAAGGGCGCTTTTGTAACTAGAATTGGCTTTAATGCTGGTGATGCCTATTTTTCTAAAAGCAAAAATTATATCGCATATAAAGCCAAGCCAAAGCAGTGGCCTAAATTTATAAATAAATTTTATCAAGATAATAATATTGATATTGTCTTTTTATTTGGGGATTGTAGATTTTATCACAAAATGGCTATTAAGATAGCTAGGAATTTGGGGATTAGTGTTTATGTCTTTGAAGAGGGGTATTTGCGTCCTGGATTTATCACAATGGAGTCTTACGGGGTCAATAACCACTCTAAAATGCCTAGAGATAGGGAATTTTATGATGCTTACAAGCCACTAACCAAGCCATTTACAGCTAAATCCACCTCTACTTATGCCTTGATGGCGTGGTGGGCGGTGCAGTATTATCTCATAGCAAATATATTCTATTTTTTATATCCTAACTACATTCATCATCGTGATTTTTCGCCTATTAGAGAGGGATTTTATGGGATTCGCAATCTTTTTAGAAAGATTAAGTATAAATTTAGCGAAAAAGATTTAAATGAGCGTTTAGATGGGGAGCTAAGTGGGAGATACTATTTTGTAGCACTTCAAACTCATGATGATTTTCAGGTTAGAACTCACTCTAGATTTAAGACTATGGAGAGCTTTATTGAGTATATTATCTCATCATTTTCTAAGAATGCGCCTAAGGATATGATTTTGATCTTTAAGCATCATCCGATGGATAGAGGCAAGAAAAATTATAGCTCATATATTGGCTATTTAGCTCAAATTTATAAGGTTGAAGGGCGTGTGATGGCTGCATTTGATGCTCATTTGCCTACAATAATCAAAAACTCAAAAGCTGTAATTTTAATCAATAGCACCGTCGGGCTAAATGCCCTAAGCTACTCTAAGCCTGTAATTTGCCTTGGAAAATCTATGTATGATATCAAAGGCCTTACAACAAAAGATATAAATTTAGATAAATTTTGGACTATTCAATCTAAGGTTGATAGCGAGCTTTATGCCAAATTTAGGGCATATTTGGTGGATAATACACAGATAATTGGGAGTTATTACCTAAAAGATGGAGTGGAATTTAAATAATTTTTGGGCTGATTTGTAACCTTATTTTGCTATAATTTATCAAATAATTTTGCGGAGGATATAGTGCTAAATGTCATAAGGGCGCTATTTTTTAGAGAGCTAAAAACTAGATTTGGCAAAAATAGGCATCTAGGCTACTTCTGGGTAGTTGGTGAGCCACTGATGCAAATCCTTGTGATAACTACTTTAGTAACTTTGATCCGTGAGTATATCACGAATTTATCTATCCCTGGTGGGACGCCTATTTTTATGTTTTTGGCTTGCGGGATAATTCCGTTTTTTATGTTTAGAAATATCGTTACGCAACTTATGGGCGGGATAGCTGGGAATTTAACTCTATTTTTTTATAAGCCGGTTAGGCCAATTCATGTATTTTTAGCTAGAACTTTGCTTGAGTTTTATATGTACTCTTTGATATTTTTTTGTGTGATGGTTTTGGCTGGGTGGATAATGGGCTATGATGTCTTGCCTAGGGATTTTTTGGCTATGACTTTTAGCTTTTGCCTGATGGTGCTATCTGGATTTAGCCTTGGTGTGATATTTGCGATTATTACGCATTTTATGGAGCCACTTAAGATTGTTTTGACATATTTTACAACTGGTTTGTATATACTATCTTGCGTGATTTTTCCTATTTGGATAATTCCATCTAATATATTAAAATATATGCTTTATAACCCTATGCTTCATATTTGCGAGAGTATAAAATATTATTATTTTGATGGATATCCGCTAGCTGATGGTGTGAATTTGGCTTATCCATTGATTTTTAATGTAGTGCTATTATTTATAGGATTTTGGTTTTACTATTATAAAAGAAGAGAATTGGTAGCGAGCAGACCATGATAAAATTAGACAATTTAACCAAATTTTACCCACTAAGCAATGGTGATAAGCACTTTGTCTTTCGTGAATTTACCTTCACATTTCCTGATGATTGTAGTATAGGCTTAATTGGTAGAAATGGCGCTGGCAAATCCACTCTTATGCGACTTTTGAGCGGGGCTGATATCCCAAATGCTGGCAAGGTTATCACTGATAAGAAAATCTCATGGCCGGTTGGCCTAGCTGGTGGATTCCAACACGCACTTTCAGCTAGGGATAATGTGAAATTTGTAGCTAGAGTTTATGGATATAGGGGCGAGGCCTTAGAAGAGAAGGTGCGTTATATAGAGGAATTTGCTGAGATTGGTAAATACTTTGATGAACCGATGAATACCTACTCTTCTGGTATGAGATCTAGAATTGGATTTGGGCTTAGTATGGCTTTTGACTTTGATTATTATTTGATAGATGAGGCTGGGGCTGTAGGCGATGCTAAATTTAAGAAAAAAAGCGACGCTATTTATAAAGAAAAATTAAGCAATTCTAAAGTAATAATGGTCTCTCACAATATGAGTGAGATAAAGCAGTGGTGCGATAAGGTAATCTTAGTAAATAGCGGAATGACTACAGTTTATGATGATGTAGATGAAGGAATTGAGATGTATAAAAGGATATGCAGTTGAATAAAAGAACTATGATTTTAAGATCTATTAAGGATCTAAAGCAACACAAAGAGCGTCTAAATAGACTTGATAGTTTTAAAACTGTGATTTATATAATGATTGTGGTGATATTTTACTATACCTTTATCGCTGCTGATAGATATGTTAGTAATGTCTCACTAAGCGTTAAATCCACAGATGGTGGCTCGCCAATATCTTTAAGCGGGATAGAGAGTTTAGTAGGGGTGGCATCTAGCTCAACTGAAGATATCAAGCTTTTACAAGAGTATATAAAATCCTTTGATATGCTCCAAAAACTTGATGAAAAGATAAATTTAAGATCGCTTTATGAAAAGCAAAAAATAGATCTATTTTTCCGCATCTACTCATCAACTAGCAAAGAGAGTTATCTAAAATATTATAGAGATAGAATTCACATATTATTTGATGATACAACAGGGCTTTTAAATGTCGCTGTAGAAGGCTTTAGCCCTGAAGATGCACGCAATATCTCGGCTGCTATTTTAGAAGAGTGTGAGAGATTTATAAATGAAATTTCGCACAATATTGCTAGAGAACAGCTAAGGTTTGCCCAAGGTGAGTTAGAGAGTGCTAAGCAAAAATATAAAGATGCCAAAAATGAGCTTTTGGCTTTTCAAAATGAGTATGGAGTCTTTGACCCGCAAAGCCTAGCTAAAACCAAGGCTGGATTTATCACCGAAATAGAGCTTCAAATATCTAAAAAAGAGACCGAATTAAACACTATGAGAAGTTATCTTAATGACAATGCACCTGAAATTGCAGCTTTGAAAGCTGAATTAAGAGCGCATAAAGAGCAGTTAGAAAAAGAAAGACGCAAGGTGGCATCCAATGCTTCTCAAGATAAATTAAATGATGTCGTAGCGCAATTTGAGGCTTTGTATTTGAATTTAAGCTTTGCTGAGGATGTCTATAAAACCGCTATCACAGCTGTTGAAACAACTAGAATTGAGATTGGTAGAAAGGCTAAGCAAGTAGTAGTGATTCAAAGCCCATATGTACCAGATAGCGCTGCGTATCCAAATAAAATGTATAATATCATCACGATTTTTGTGATTTTGACGCTGATATTTGGGGTTGTTAGGTTAGTTCGTGCTATCATCGATGAGCATAGATATTAATCTATGAAAAAACCATATAAAAATGGAATTTTGCTAGCAGCGACTAGTAACTCCGCCTTTGCTATTGGGACAATGGTGGCAAATATTGCTGAGGTGATGAGCGGTGAAGTTGATATATTTTATATCGTTCATGATGGATTTACTCAAGGTGAGCTAGAAGCCTTTGCTAGGGTTGCTGGTGGGGCGAAAATTAAATTTATTAGTTTTACCAAGGATGATTTTGCTAAGAGATTAAAGCCACATACAAATAACCAAAATATCTTAAATTCGCCCTTTTTCTCTCGCTGGACACATATGGCTTATGGGATGTTTGAGCCACTTTTGTTGCTTGATGAGTGTGAGTGTATAGTCTATCTTGATTTTGATATTTTGTTACTTAAAGGGATTAGCGAGCTATTTAGATTGAAGGGTTATCACTTTAGCGCTCATAGGGGCAAGAGCCTTTTAAATCCAACACTTAGGGATTATAATGGCGAATTTAAAGATTGTAGAGTTTATAGAAGTGGGATTGTGGCCTACTATGATACAATCCCAAACCCAAAAGAGTGCTATAATCAAATCTATAATTATAGCGCAAAATATGGAGCCAATGACCAAGGCGTGCTTAGCTTATTAATCTTAGATAATAAATTTAAAGTCAAAAATCTAGGCTATGAATACACTAGTAGCACATTTTGGCGTAAAAGCATAGGAGCATCGATAATCCACGCTTGGGGGCGAGATGGGCGGTTTTGGAATAATGAGCTAGTTTATCAATTTTGGGGCGAAATTTGGGATAAATACTATCAAAAATGGCTAAAATGCGGTGGCAGCGAGTATAAAGGCGGCTTCATTTGTAAAGCCAATTACGCCATAGAGAGAATAAGATATCACCTAGCTTACAAACTTGGTTATGCGATGATAGAAAATCACACAACTATATTTGGCAAGATTAAATTGCCTTTTATTTTATTAGCTATCGCTTTAAAGCATAGACGCCAAAAGATAGAGTATCTCCAAATTATCCAAACCAAACCAAATTTAAAAGTCCCACCAATAGAGCATTACGAAGATTACAGATCCGCCCTAGCTGAAAAACAAAGCGCACCATACAGACTAGGCCAAGCCCTTATCAAAGCCACCAAGACTTGGTATAAAGGCGGATTAATAAAATTATATTTTGAGATAAATGAGATAAAAAGGGATAAAAAGAGATAAATTATCAAATTTTAATTATAATTAAAGCGTGAAAATCAAAAAATTTAGCTGTAATTCAAAAATTTCAAACTTAACTTTTAGTGGAGTAAAAAATGTCAAAATTAAACATAGACCAAAAAAAGATTAAACAATTATTTGAAGATAAAAGATCTGATTTTTTAATACCTGATTATCAACGCCCTTATGCTTGGGGAGAAGATGAGTGTCAAACTCTTTGGAAAGATATTTTTGATTTCGCTTTTCCAGATAAAAAACCTGAAAATTTTAATTCTGATGAAGAATATTTTTTAGGTCCTATTGTAACTTTTGAGAATAATAAAAAGCTTGAAGTAATAGATGGGCAACAAAGGCTTACTACTTTAATGCTATTGCTTAGGGTTTTTTATAAAAGACTTGAAAAAATGGAAGATGAAAATTCTATGCGAACAAAACAAAACTTGGCACAATGTATTTGGAAAAGTGATGAATTTGGCAATGAAAACAAAGAAAAATTAAAAATAGATTCTCAGGTAGCCTTAGATGAACATAAGAATGAATTTTTAGAAATTCTAAAAACTGGTGATGCTAAAGATTTTAAAAGCCAGTATGCCATAAATTTTAGGTATTTTGAAAAAGAAGTAGATGAATTTTTAAAAGAATATCCTAATTATTTCGCCTATTTACCAACTAGAATTTTAAATAATTGTATTTTGTTACCTATTGAAGCAGATAATGAAAAAACAGCACTTAGGATTTTTTCTACTTTAAATGATAGAGGCAAGCCACTAGCTGATGCAGATATTTTTAAAGCACAATTTTATAAATTTTATGTAGCAAAAAATCAAAAAGATGAATTTATAGAAAAATGGAAAAATTTGGAAATTTTATGTAAAGAGGTATTTTCTAAAAAAGATAATACTTCTACTGATGAAATTTTTAATCGTTATATGTATTATCAAAGAGCTTTAAAAGGTAATAAAAATAGCACAACAGAGGGTTTGAGAGATTTTTATGAAAAGGATAGTTATGCTTTATTAAAAAGCGATAGGACTTTTGAAGACTTGCAAAACTTGGGTAGCTTTTGGCAAGCAATTTCTATTCAAGATAAAAATTATTTTGATGAAAATACTTTAAGATGGCTTTTTATTTTAAACTATGCCCCAAATATAATGTGGGCAAATATCACTTCTGTTTATTTTATGAAAAATAGAGATGAGCAAAATCAGCTTGATAATATAAAATTTGCTAAATTTTTAGAGAAAATAACAGCGTTTATTTTTGCATATTCTTTTATATATCCTAGCGTCTCTCAGCTAAGAACACCTATTTATAGCGCTATGGTAGATATTATTAACGACAAGGAAATGGATTTTTCAAAGGTTTTGTTTGAAAAAGAAAATTTAAAAACATTTATACAAAATCAAAAATTTAGCAATAAGAATTCAATAACTCGTTCTATGCTTACTTGGTGGTTTTTAAAAGATAGTACCCAAAAAACACCGGAATTAACTGAGCAATTTCAAATAGAACATATTTACGCAAAAGAAAGAGCAAAAAGAGAAAATTTTAATGGCAATGAAATAGAATTTATTGGCAATAAAGTCCTTTTGGAGAGAAAAATAAACATTAGAGCAAGTGATTTTAGTTTTGCTGACAAAGAAAAACATTATAAAAAATCACAAAATAATGAATTAAACTCTATACATAAAAACTATAGTAAATTTGGCAAAACCGAAATAATAGAAAGAAATAATAATATTATAAATGATTTTATTTCTTTTGTAGAAAAAAACAATTTAATTAAAACAACAAATTTATTTTAGTTATATTAAAATGATAAGAAGTGAAATCTCATATAAAAACCGCTGAAATCATACTTTCAGCCTTGCCTTATATACAAAAGTTTCGTGGGCAAGTTTTTGTGATAAAATATGGTGGTGCCCAAGTTATGATAGATGTAGCTGAAGCAGCTAGAAAAACTCTAGACAAGCTAAGAGCTGACCTAGGTTCAGTACAAAACCAATTAGTAGCTACTATAAATAATATTACAGTTACCCAAGTAAATGTAAAATCAGCTGAATCTCAAATAAGAGATGTAGACTTTGCTAGTGAGAGCGCAAACTTCTCTAAATTTAACATACTAGCCCAAAGCGGAAGCTACGCTATGAGTCAAGCAAATGCTGTACAACAAAATATATTAAGACTACTACAGTAGCTTAAATTTAAATCTTTAATAGCTTAAATTTACTCGCAATGCTTAGCCATTGCGAGGGTTTATTAAATTCTAGTAATATTTATCAAATAACACTTATGTAAAAAATTACTTTATATTTATTAAAAATTTGCAATGACGATTTAAAGTATAAATTTGATTTAAATCATCCTAATTTTTACTAAACTTAGATAAAATTACCTAAATTTAAATAATATAAAATTCAAAAAAAAGGTTATAAAATGAACAATATTTTCACAATTCCAGCCACTGGTTATGCGATGTTGTCTAAGGATTCTAAATTCACTCCAATTGAATTTACCCGTCATAGTGTAGGAGATAATGATATATTAATTGAAATTCTATATTCGGGAATTTGCCATAGCGATATTCACACGGCCAAAGATGAATGGGGTGGTACGAGCTATCCATGTATTCCAGGTCATGAGATCGCAGGTCAGGTAATAGCTGTAGGTAAAAATGTAACTAAATTTAAAATTGGCGACTATGCTGGAGTTGGTTGTATGGTAAATAGCTGCGGTGAATGCGAGGCGTGTAAGGCTAGTCAAGAGCAGTTTTGTCAGCAAGGAAAAACAGTTTATACCTATAATTGCCCTGACTTTTTTCATGGTGGCAAGATAACATTTGGTGGATACTCAAGCAACATTGTAGTAAGTCAAAATTTCGCTATTAAAGTTCGAGCAAACGCCCCATTAGATAAAGTAGCTCCACTACTTTGTGCTGGAATTACCACATATTCGCCACTTAAATTTTCTAAAATTAAAGCCGGTGATAAGGTTGGTGTAGCTGGCTTTGGTGGGCTTGGAATGATGGCGCTAAAATACGCAGTCAAAATGGGCGCACAAGTTAGCGTATTTGCTAGAAATGAGAATAAAAAGGCCGATGCTCTAGCCCTTGGCGCTACTAGTTTTTATACAAATACAGATAAAGATATCGTTAATGAAAGATTTGATCTGATTATCTCGACAATTCCAACATCATATGATGTTATAGCATATATTGATCTGCTTAAATTTGGTGGAGAGTTAGCTATTGTAGGGCTGCCACCTTATAAAGAAGCACCAAGTGTGAGTATAATTGATCTAGTACATAAGGCTGGTAAGAAAATTTATGGTTCATTAATTGGGGGAATTAAAGAGACCCAAGAGATGTTGGATTTTTCGCTTGAAAATGAGATTTATCCAGAAACTATACTTATTACTCCAAATCAGATTGATGAGGCGTATGAAAAGCTAACAAACGGCTCAGGGCAGTTTAGATATGTGATTGATATGAAGGCAAGTAAATAGAGTGGCGTTTGCGATTTTTGCTATTTCAATGGCGCTAATTTATACTAGGCCGTTTGGACTTCCAGTGTGGGCTAGTGCGGTTGCAGGTGCGATAGCGGCTATGATATTTGGCGTGGTGAGCATCTCATCTGCATTTGGCGTATTGGCAATGGTATGGGATTCTACTTTGGTGCTAGTGGGGCTAATTATAATTGCTATGGCGTTTGAGCAGATGGGATTTTTTGACGCTTTGGCTGGGAGAATTATTGGAAAATTTGCTAAAGGTAGTGGTGGAATTTATAGGATTGGAACGCTTAAATTTTTTGCTCTTATGATGGGATTGGGTCTATTTGTAGCTACATTTTTAGCAAATGATGGGGCAATTTTAGTGCTAACCCCTTTAGTTTTTGCACTATTTTCTAATACTAAAGATGAGCTAAGTATAACCACACCCTTAGTGGCATTTTTATTATTTTTTGGTTTTTTGAGTGATTTTGGTTCTAATGCTTTGATTATCTCAAATTTAACCAATATAATAACTGCAAAGCTTTTTAATCTCTCATTTAAAGAGTATTTTGAGGCGATGGTTTTAGCCCAAATTTTTGCTTTTATTGCTGCGTGTGGGTTGTTTTGGTTGGTGTTAGCTAGGCGACTTCCTGCAGTGCTAGAGTTTAAGCTGCCAGCTAGAAGGATTGGGTCTGGGAAATTTTTGGCGTGTCTATTTTTGCTAATTTTGCTGCCTGTTGGGAGTATGGTTTTTGAAGAGATGGAGTTGCCAATTAGCCTATTTATCTTGCTGGTTGCACTAATTTCTATAATGATGCAAGATAGTGGCAAATTTGCACTTTTTAAGCGTGCACCTTTTGGCGTAGTAGTCTTTAGTGTAGGGCTTTTTGTGATGGTTTATGGTGTTGGAATGGCTGGGATTTTGGAGTTTTTACGCCAAAATATCCAGATGCTTGCTGGGCTTGATAGATTTAGTTCGCTTCTTGGTATCGCACTTGGTTCAAGTATTGGCTCAGCATTAATTAATAACTTGCCAATGGTAATGCTAGGAGATCTTGCGCTTAGGGATTTTGGTGCTGATATGGGGCTGATTTATGCTCATTTACTAGGGTGTAATATCGGTTCAAAGCTTACGCCAATTGGTTCGCTAGCTACGCTTTTATGGCTTGCAAATCTTAAGCTTCGTGGGGTGAAAATATCCCTTTTAGATTATTTTAAATTTACTTTTATTTTTAGCCTTGGCGTGCTATTTGCAGCAGTTTTAGGCTTGTGGATTGGAGAGAGTTTTGACATTTAGAACGCATTTAGCAATTGGAGCCCTTGGAGCGATGGGCTTTGTGGGCGCAGTAGATTTAAGTGGTGTGGCAAATTTAGATAAAACACAAACTGCTTATGTGGTAGGGTTGATTTTATTTGGTTCTGTTTTGCCTGATATTGATGAGCCTAGAAGCTTTATTTCACGCAAATTTCCACTGATTTCGCAGATTACTGCGACATTTTTTAAACATCGTGGACCAACACATTTTTTATTTATTCCGGTGCTGCTTTTTGTAGCGTGGGCGATTTTTGGGCAGATTGCATGGGGGGCGCTAGGATTTGGTATGATTATGCATCATGTCGGGGATATGCTAACACCTAGTGGAATACAGGGATATTTTTATCCATTTAAAAAGCGTTTTGTGGCTCGAATTTTGCCTAAGAAAATAGCAGTAAAGACTGGTTCAACAGTTGAGATGGCTCTAGTTTTGCCAGCTATTTTAGCAGTTGATGGACTTTTAGGAGCAAAGATTTTGGGCTTTGATATTGATATGGGTAGGATACTTGGAATTTTAAATTTGATTTAAATTCACCCGCTTAAATCTAAAGATATATAACAAAAGTAATATAAATAATTAATGTAAATTTAATATATAATTTACCATTAATTAATTATATTTTGCGACAATTTTTCGGTAAATTTAAAATTAGGTTATCTATGATTAGAGTTGCTCTTTTGTGTTGGATTATATTGCTTGGATTTAGTGGTTGTGCTGTGCCAAATGCCCTTTCTATCGCTGTTACACCTGATGATTATATAAGCAAATTTGGGGTAAATAACTGCGATCAAAGCTACTTTGAAAATGAGCTTCAAAAGGTTAAAAATAATAAAGATCCGATATATACTGCTATAAATGCTGCTTCAATAGCTAGAGTTTGTCAGGAATTCGCACTTAGCAATGAGCTTTTGGATATTGCTGAAGATAAGTATAAATATGATGTGGATTTAGAAAGTACAGGTAATAAGATAGCTAGAAACCTTGTAGGAATACTTTTAAATGATACATTTAGTGATTATGATGGAAATTTGTATGAGAGAATAATGGTAAATCTCTATAAGGGACTGAATTTTATGAGTTTAAATGACTTTGAAAATGCTAGAGTGGAATTTAATCGTGCTTTAATCCGTCAAGATATGGCTAAGGAGTATTTCGCTCCACAGATCCAAGCGGCCAAAGAGGAGCTAGAGAAACAAAAAAGCGACCCAAATTACAAAAAGAATTTAAAAAATACTAAATTAGTATATGATGAGTATTCTAGGCTTTTTAAGGAGTTTAAAACTAGTGAAAATTTCATCAATCCATATGCTACTTATGCGGCTTCTGTCTTTTTCTATTTAGATAAGGATTATAAAAATTCAGCAGATAAATTCCGTGAAATAGCTATCGCTAATCCTAAAAATAAAGCGATATCAGCTATAAACAAAAGATTGCAAACTAGAGCCAAAAATGTAAAATCTAAGGGCAAAAAATATATATTTTTAGCTTATGAAGATGGCTTTGGGACTATAAAAAATGAATTTGCTATGAATATTCCATATATTATTAGTGATGGGGTGGCAACTGTGAGTTTATCTTTGCCGATGCTTAAAAAGCGTGATTTTAGCTATAAAGATATAAGCATAAATGGGGTTAAGGCGACTCAAATTAGTAATTTTGATAATATTTTTGCTACTGAGTTTAAAATAGAGCTTCCTTGGATAATCACTAAATCTATATTATCAGGCGCTATTAAATCCACAACTAGTGCCGTCGTGGCTAGTGAGGTTGGTGGGGTAGCGTCTTTGGCTACAACTTTTTTGCTTTCAGCAACAAATAAAGCTGATATAAGAGTGTGGCAAACTCTACCGAAAATAGCTAGTATCGCTATGGTAGAAAATAAAGGCTCATATACAATCAAAGATAGTAGTGGTAAAATCATAGTTAGTGATAAGATAGATAAGAGCAAAGATGCGTTGATTTGGCTACGATCATCAAATAAAGATATGGTAAAATCCATTATAATACAGAGGTAAAATATGAAAAAATTAGCAATGTTTTTGGTATGTGCTATGCTGTTTGGCTGTGCTGGTAATAGCGATATAGTCTTAGGGAATAATGGCTATAACTCGAATTTAGTAAGCTTAGAGGCGATAGATAGGGATATAGTCCAAGGTATCAATCATAGATTTAATGATCTTGGGTTATTGGAGTTTCAAGTTATTTTAAAAAGTAATTCTGAAATGGATGTGGCCTATAAGGTAGTTTGGCTAGATGAGAGTGGATTTGAGCTTAGGAATTCGATCGATGAGAGCTATAAGGTTTTACGCCTTAATGCTAATCGCCAAATCTCTATCAATAAACTAGCTCAAGACAAAAGGGCTAAAAGCTTTAAAATTTATCTAACTACAAAGGGGTTATAAGATGAGAAAATTAGCTTTAATGAGTGTGGTGGCGGCAACTTTGTTGCTTAGTGGATGTACTAATCAGCCATTTTATACAGATAATAGTGGCAAAGTCAATCAAGGTGATACTATTACCCTTGGGTTAAGCAATGAGGATTTTGAGTTAGCGGCTGAAACTATGATAAATAGTTTGCTTAGTGATCCGGCATTTGCTAATCAAAAGCCAGGGGTCAGAAAAGTTGTAGCAATAGGAAGAGTAGTCAATGATACTGCTCTTAGACTAGATACTGATAAACTAACTAGGAAAATCACTCAAGCTATGAGAAGATCGGGTAAGTTTGTGCTTACTTCTGCGGTGGCATCTGGTGGGGCGCTTGATAGTATGAGCGAAGATGTCAGAGAGCTAAGGGGTAATGATGAGTTTAATCAAAAAACAATAGCTAAAAAGGGAACTCTAATCTCGCCTGATTTTTCGCTATTTGGTAAAATTCGTCAAGATAATATAAGATTAAGCAACGGCAAAACAAAGGTTGAATATCTATTTTTACTTGGTTTGACTGATTTGAGTTCTGGTCTAGTGTATTGGGAAGATGAAAAGACAATCAATAAAGCGGGCTCTAGCGATAGCGTAACTTGGTAAGATATATAAAGGATAAGAGATGAAAAAGATACTATTATCAATGGCAGTTTGTGCGGCTTTGGCTTTTGGGATGGGGGATAAGGCTAATGAGATAACTCAAGCCGATGTGGATATCCAAAACAAATTAAGCGATGCTAGCACGCAAGATATAACGCCTAAAAGCGTAGAAGATTTTTTTGATGAGTTTGAGGATGAATTTGGTATAGAGTATGGTATCACAAAAGATGGCAAGACATTTTATACCGGAGTTAGCGATGTAACGCTAAGCCCAACTGATAAAAGTTTTGCTAAATCTTTACAAAATGCCTATAATAGAGCTCTATTAAATTTACAAGGTGAGTTTGTCAAAGATGCCTTTGGTAGGATAGCTACAAGTAGCATAAGCAGATACAAAGCAGATCAATCAGACAACGCTAGGGAATTTGAAGAGTTGCCAAAAGGCGGGACTATCTCTCAAATTTTTGATCAGCTAACGCAGCTAGCGGGTGCTGAATTAAATAGGGCTTTAAATGATCTAGGTGTAGATAGCCAAGGGCTAGAAGAGGTGAGAAAAAAAGAGCTTTTAAAAGATGAATTTACTAAAAATATCGTTACAAAAGCCTTTGGCAATATGAGTGGATTGGTGCCGGTAAAAACGGTTGTAACACAGACAAAAAGGGGTAATTATAGAATTGGTGTTATCGCTGTAATGAGTGATAAAACTAGACAAATCGCAAAAGATATGAAAAATAAAACCTCTTCACTCATAAAAGCAAAAGGCGGTAAGCCAGTAGTAGAGTATCTACCAAAAGAAAAAGCCGGTTTTATACAAGAGTATGGAATTAGGCTAGTATATGATGAGAATGGTGCGCCTATAATTTTAAGCTATGGAAATTGGGGTTATATCCCAGATGCTAATAGCAAAATAGCAGATAGACAAGAGAGTATAGCCAAAGATACCGCCGCAGCACAAGCTGATGCGGCTATAATAGAGTTTATCAATACTAGTGTATCATTTAGCGATGAGAAAGAGACAGGCGAGGCAATAAACCAAAATATAAAAGAGACAAAAAATATTCTCTCAGGTGATACGCAAATTCAAGAAGAGACATTAGAAAATATGATAGATAGAGTCTCTAAAACTATACAAGCAAAAGCCTCAGGTCAAATCCGTGGAATACAAACGCTAAAAAGATGGGATTATACCGATGAAAATGGCGTGGAATATGTAGGTGTGGTGAGATACTACTCTTATGCTAATTATCTAAATATCACAAACGCCATATCAGATAAAAAGGGCTCAAACGCTACTTCAAATTCCGCTACACCGGCTAAGGCTACTCAAAGAAGCTCAAAAGTGGTAAATACGATAGATGATTTTTAGGATAGAGTATGAAAAAATATCTATTTATATTTGCTTTTTTGGCTTGCGCTTTAAATGCTGAGGTGGTAACTCACATTAGCACCAAAACAGCTACGGGAGAAGGGCATGGCCTTACAAGAGAAGAGGCTATAAATAACGCTATTATAGAAGCTATTGGCAAGATTAACGGGGTGAATATAAACTCTATAAAAAAATCAAACACACAAGCACAAAGCGATAATAGCGGCTCAAATATCGTAGATGCCTATTCAAATGATATCAGCAAAGCCACAAAAGGCAGAGCCGATAGCTATGAGATTATCAGCATTAATCAAGATAGCACAGGCAAGTGGGTAGCAGTAGTAGAGATAAAAAACTCAAAAACTACCAAAAGCTATAAAGCCCCAGGCTTAGATAATAAGCAAAGAAGAAGCTTAGCGGTATTTAATGCTAGTTATGGAGATACTAGAGGGCTTGGCGAAAATCTAAAAACTCATATAATCTCAAATTTAACTAAATCAAGAAAATTTAATATCCTAGATAGAGATAATGGCGGATATTATGAGATGGAAAAGGCCTTAATAGATAGTGGCGATACCAAAAGAGATGAGATTTATAAGCTTAAAAATGTTCTTGGTAGTGATTATCTTATGATTTTTGATATTAAGGCCGCACAAGCTAGAACAAAACAGAGTAATCTAACTGGCCAAAATATCACAAAAGCGGAATTTGCAGTGGATTATCAAGTGATTTTATTTGCCACTAGGGAAGTAAAATATAGCAATACTCTTACAATGAGTGTAAGCGTAAAAGATGATCTAAAATCAAATGAAGAAGCCTATAAAAAAATCGCTGATAAGATAACAAGCGATATATTAAATGCTATTTATCCATTAAAAATCGCTAGTGTAAATGGGCAAGAAGTGGTATTTACACAAAATTTAAATGTAGGCGAGAGATTTGAGTGCTTTTCTCAAGGCAAAGCTCTAAAAGATAGCTACACAAAGCAAAGCACAAGTGATATGAGAGTAGAGAGCAAAGTAGGAGAAGTCGAGATAACAAGAGCCGATCCAAAGCTTAGCTATGCTAAGATCATAGATGGCCAAATGAAAGAAGGCTACATTTGTCGGCCATTAGGCGGTGGTTCTGGCCCAGGATATAGCGAAGGTCGTGATGCAAACTACCAATTAAATGATGGCGGCGGCGTGAATTTGGGATTTTAGGATATTTTACCAAACTTTGTAAATTTAAAAAATTGAGTATTAAAAAATTCGCAAAGTTGAGAATTTGAGAAGTTAATACTTTGCGAATTTACGCAATTGTGCGGAATCTGGCTCTGTTTTGAATTTAGCTTATAGAAAATTTTTTGTGTTGTATTTGGTAAATGTGGTTTTCATTTTATAAGCTTTTAATATCACGCTTATAGGGCTCTTTTTGTGTCTTTTGGCGTGCATTATCATCTCGCCTAAAATACAGCAAAGCCCGAAAATATCATCTGGAATTTCGCTATTTAAATTTAGATTATCTAGTGGTTTATCTATTAAATTTTTTATCACAAAATAGCCAAAAACGCTTTTTAAAGCTCTTAAAATCTCAAAGCCTAAAGTAGCAAAAATCTTATACTCATTTATATCATTTCTCATAGCCATAAGCTCATCTCTAAACTCTGGTGTGCTAGCAGCATACTCCCACCAAATATCATTGATATTTCGATTTTGGCTATCGGTATAGCTTTTTAAAAACCGCCAAGGCTTTTCGCCATAATGGATGATTTTGGGCTTTTTATAGCTTTGCATAAACTCAGCCCTAGAGCAGTTAAGGCGGTGATTTTGCTCATCTTTACAGATCGCAAAGCAGAAGCTAATAGATGAAAAATTATAGCTAATAGGTAGCTTTAAGAGCTTATTTGCTGGGATTGTAGCGTTTAATAGATCTTGATCGGCGGCTTTTATATAGGTGGCATTTTGGGCTAGGGATTGGCATTTTTGTTCTATTTTATTCTCTATATAAGCCTTTGTGTTGATGAGTAAAAATCCAGAATTGAAGTAGTCATTTGTAAATTTATGGGTGATTATATTGCTGTTTTGTTTGAATTTGATTTTGCGTTTTTTGCTTCCGGGGTCATTGATAGCAGCTAGGATATTATCCTTTAAATCAATAGCAAAAAGCTCCCTTAAATCGCAAAGGCAGAGCATATCAGAATCTAGATATAAGCATCTATCCACGCTTGAATTAAGATAGTTTTTGAGTTTTAATCGATAATAAGGCAAAAAATTGCTATGCGCTGCCCCAGAAACTGGAAAATCACTAAACTCATCATCATTTAAAATATGAGCGGTAATTAAGCAAGGGTAAATCTCATTAAGGCTCTTTTCTAGGGCTTTTAGCTTATTTTGCGTGGCGGTGGAGATTTGGTCGCTTAATATGTGAAATACATAGCCTTCAGCTCTATTTTCAGCGCTTAAATCATCGAAATTTAAATTTTCATAGCTACTAAATGAGCTATTAGGCGGCATTTGCGGGATAGGCTTTTGACAAAAATCTTTAAAATGGAGATTTAAATTTGTATTTTTGATAATACTATTTATAAGTACCGCTGTGTATTTGATATAATTTTCATCTGCGCTAAATACTATATGGAACATTTTAAGCCTTTTTTATGTATAATTGCGCCAAATTATAGCAAAATATGGTAAGATTTATATTAGTAAAATTTGGAGATTTATCTTGGGTGATGTAAAAGTATCAATCATAATTCCAGTTTATAATGTAGAAAAATATATCAGCCAATGCTTAGACTCAGCCATAAATCAAAGTTTAAAAGATATAGAGATTATCGTAGTAGATGATTGTGGAAGTGATAAAAGTATGGATATCGCCCAAGAGTATGCTAAAAATGATAGTAGAATAAAGATTATTAAAAATAGCCAAAATATGGGATTATTTTTAACCAGATGCGAAGGGATTAAATTCGCAACGGGGGAGTATATTTTAAATTTAGATTCTGATGATTTTTTGGATTTAAGGGCTTGTGAGATATCCTATAATGCCACTAAAAATGGGTATTATGATATAGTTACATTTGGGAGCTATTATTGGAATAATAGTGCTAGTGTGTTTAGCAAGTTTGAGACATCTAGCTTTGATAGTGGGGATGAATTTGCTAATTGGCTTTTTAGAAGTAAAAATATATCTTGGAATATCTGGGGTAGGCTGATTAAAAGGGATATATATCAAGCGAATTTGGATTTTTTAATCAGTATTAATTCAAGGCTTATAATGGCTGAGGATGTGCTAGCTATGTTTGTGATTTATCATAATTGCCAAAGGCTAAATTTCATATCTGATATGCTCTATTATTATAGATATAATCCAAGCTCAAGCACCAATGACAAAAGTATAGAAAATTTAAAAAATTGTATAGATAGCTTTGAAGTAGCAATTGCCAAGATGAGAGAATTCGCATCAAAAAATCAATGCGATAAGAGATGGCAAAAGCTCTATATATCACTTGGCGTACATGAGTGCGATATCCTTAAAAGGAGATTGAAAATCAAAGAGGGTAAATTTGGACTGATGGATAAGATTGGGGCTTTTATAGAGGGTAGGTGGTTTGTGATTAGACGCAAATTAAGAGTTAAATTTGGGATATAAAGGAAAATAATGCTAAAACCAAAAGTATCTATAATAATCCCAGTTTATAATGTAGAAAAATATATCAGCCAATGCTTAGACTCAGCAATAAATCAAAGTTTAAAAGATATAGAGATTATCATAGTAGATGATTGTGGCAGTGATAAAAGTATGGATATCGCCCAAGAGTATGCTAAAAATGATAGTAGAATAAAGATTATTAAAAATAGCCAAAATATGGGATTATTTTTAACCAGATGCGAAGGGATTAAATCCGCAACGGGGGAGTATATTTTAAATTTAGATTCTGATGATTTTTTGGATTTAAGGGCTTGTGAGATAGCTTATAATGCCACTAAAGATGGGTATTATGATGTAGTGAAATTCAGTGCTTATAATTATGAAAATGGCAATACTACTATATTTGATAAAATTTTAGAAAATGATAGCTTTGAATCTTTAGAAGAGTATGCTAATTATATGTATAGACAAAAAGGCTACCCGAGATGGAATTTGGCTTTTATATTGATAAAAAGGAATATCTATTTAAAAGCTTTTGAAATTTTAGATCTCAAATATAGGATTACGATGGCTGAGGACGCTTTGATGAGTTTTGTGCTGTGGAATTTATCAAATAAATTTCGCCATATTAGTGATATTTTATACTATTATCGCAATAATCCTGATTCATCTACCAAGACCAAAAACAAAGAGATAATCGCTAGAAATTCAAAAGATAGAATATTTGTAATTAATAAAATAAAAGAGATTTCAAAAAAGCATAAATTTGATAAGAAAATTGCTAAAGTATTTATAGATAATTTGAAAATTCATGAATATTACGATAGATTGATTTATCATCAAATAAGCAAAAGAGTTTTTAAAATTTATGATAAATATTTTAGATTTAGAGAAAAACTCAGAGTTAAATTTGGGGTATAGGGAGTTTGGATTGAAGATAGCATTAATAATGAATGATATTACCATTTTTGGCGGTGTTGAGAGAGTTGTGGCGAATTTGAGTAATGAGTTTATCAAATGTCATGATGTTTGTGTCATTAGTCTATATAGTACAAATAATAATATACAATTTCACTATTCTGATAAGGTAAGGATCATCAAGCTTTTTAAATTTCAAAAGATATATCTTAAAAGTACTAAAAATCCATTATTTAAGATATTGAGGGAGATATCTCGCCCATTTGTTAGGATGATTAATAAAATTATAGATAAAGGGCATATCAAACGAGTAAAAAATAGTATAAAAAATCTCAAACCCGATATTATCATAGATAATACTTATGATTTTATCAATGGTGGTTTTTTTGGTAATGACCAGTGTATAATCAAAATTATACATGCTCATTTTGATTGGTATAAAAAGCTTGATTTAAATGGGTTTTCAAATTTGGTTTTGCTCTCATCGCAAGAGATTGATAGATATAAGGAGATTTATCCTAAGGCGAATTTTTGCGTCATACCTAATTTCATCCCAAATATCCCAAATTTAAATACCAATTACTCTCAAAAAGTCGTGCTCTCAATGGGGCGTATAGAAAAAACCAATCAAAAGGGCTTTCTACGCTTAATAGATATATGGAAGTTAATCCAAGATAGTGGGGAATTTAATGATTGGAAGCTACACATTGTAGGCGATGGCGATCTAAAAGAGCAGATAAAAACTAAGATAGAAAATCTAAATTTATCTAACTCTATAATCTTAAAACCATTTACTAAAGATGTAGAGAGCGAGTATCTAAGCGCTAGCATATATGCTAGCGCTTAGATACTCGCTCTCTACATCTTTAGTAAATGGTTTT
>NZ_MJKZ01000001.1:318820-365688 GCF_002138935.1 Campylobacter sp. P091 | reverse complement strand
TCAAAAATAAATTTAGCAAAGAGGTGGTGATGAAGCAGTGGATGGAGCTGTTTAGCAAGGTTAAAAATCAAAATAATTCTTAGGAAATGCGATGAAACAAAAGGAAAATGTCGATAATATAGTTTTTTTCAATGGTGTTTTGGATATTAGAGCCGGAGGACCTTCTGGATATATAGCAAATCTAAAAGAAAGTATTTCTCAATACCATATTTCTAGTAGTATTGCCTTTATCTCAATGGATAATGTTATTATTAAAAAGCATCAATATAAAATACAAAAAAACATTGCAAGGATTTTTTCATTATTCATTCCAATAAGAAAATATAGAAAAAAATTAAGAGAAAAAATATTTGCTTTTTTAATCCGAAAGGCATCATTTAATTACTTAGAGATAGATGCGATAGAATATAGGGGATATATCAAGCAATTGGATAAATATCAGTTTAAAACAATTATTTGTCACCATGTGAAGGATGCTATTTTTATTAAAAATTATTTAAAATATAGAAAAATAGAAGCAAAGTTAATGCTAATGTCTCACTCTCCAGAGCCAATGTCAGAAGAAGCGTATCATCTTGCGAAATTGGAACAAGATCAAAATGCCGATAAAATTTATGCTATGCTTCAAAAAATAGAAAAAGATGCTTTTAATCAAGCGGATGTTTTGGTTTTTCCTAGTAAAGAGGCTATGGAGCCGTATCTGAAAGGTTTGGATTATTTCGAAGAATTAACTAAGAGTAAAAAATTAATGTTTATTAGAACATGTTGCGCTAGGTTAGATATTGAAAATAGTATTAGAGATATAAGGGAAGAATTTGGTATCAAAACTAAATATATAATATCATTTATCGGCAGACATACCGCCATTAAAGGGTATGATGTATTAAAGAGCATAGCAGATAAAATACTAGCTAAAAGAGATGATATAACATTTGTAATTGGGGGAGGGCAGACAAGCGAAATATCACCCCTTGACCATCCTAGATGGATAGAATTAGGAAAAATAAATCCAGCAGATTTACTAAAAATAACAGATTTATTTATTTTGCCAAATAGACAAACTTATTTTGATTTAATTTTAATTGAAACTTTATCGTCTGGCGTGCCTATTTTGGCTTCAAATACTGGCGGAAACAAAACCGTATATCAAGACACGCAAGCTATAGAGCTTTATGATAATCAAGATGATTGCATAAATAAAATAGAAAATTTTATCGATACTTCTAAAGAGTATAAAAACCAACAAAGAAAACTCGCAAAGATTGCGTATGAAAATAATTACACTTTAGAGCACTTTGCAAAAAATTATAATAATCTTATAATTAATCTTACAAAAGAGTACGAGCAATGAAAAATTTGGTAGTTGGAGCTGGATTTTCTGGGGCAGTAATCGCAAATTTAATTGCTACAAAACTCAATGAAAAGGTTGTTGTAATAGACAAAAAATGCCATATTGCTGGTAATTCATATGATTATAGAGATAAAAATGGGATTATGATACATAAATATGGTTCGCATATTTTTCATACTTCGAATGAAAGAGCTTGGGATTTTGTTTGTCAATTTGGTAAATTTAATCAATATATGCATAAAGTGATAGCTCTAATCGATGGTATAGAGACTATCATACCTTTTAATTTCAATACTCTTTATGATCTTTTCCCACAAACAATGGCAAGGCGTTTAGAAGAAAAGCTTTTAGAAAAATTTGAATACAATACAAAAGTGCCAATATTAGAATTTCAAAAACAAGATGATAAGGATTTAAAATATTTATCAAATTATATTTATGAAAAGGTTTTCTTGCATTATACTATAAAACAATGGGGAGTTTCGCCTAGCAATGTTGATGGCGCTGTGACTGCAAGGGTACCTGTGTATTTAAGCAAGGATAATAGATATTTTCAAGACAAATATCAAGGTATTCCGCTAGAAGGCTATACTAAGCTTATTGAAAATATTTTATTTCATAAAAATATTAAAATTAGATTAAATACTGATTTTAAGGATATTAATAGTAATAAATTTGATAGGATTTTTTATACTGGGTCGATTGATGAATATTTTGATTATAAATATGGACAACTGTCTTATCGTAGTGTAAAATTTGAGTTAGAAGAGTATGAGAGGGAATTTTATCAGTCTAATTCGGTTGTTAATTATCCTTGTAACTATAATTTTACACGAATTCATGAATACAAACACTATCTTCAAGATAAAACCGATAAAACAGTAATTGCCAAAGAGTATTCAGAGGCTTTTGAGCTTGGAAAAAATGAAAGATACTACCCTATACCAAAAGAAGAAAATAGAATATTGTATGAAAAATACCTAAAAGAAGCAAATTTGAATAAAAATATTTATTTTTTAGGTCGCTTGGGTGACTATAAGTATTATGATATGGATAAAGCTATTTTACGAGCTATTGAATTGTTTGATGATTTAGTCGGTACAGGTAAAATATAGATTTATATCTTATTTCAGAGCTATAAAATCATTATTACACCGCCAATCAAGGATTGGCGGTATTTGTTGTTGGGATTGATGGTTTTACTCCCACCCATCTAATGCATTTTGTATCGTATCAATCGTAGTTTCTACCATTCCAGCCAAGCTAAAAAAGTAATACCCATGCTGGCGTACATATTCAAAAATTTTCTTATCACGTTCGCCTTTATTATTTTCAGGTTTTACCATTAGCGCCATAAATTCTAACTCTTGATGAATACAAAAGTTATATGCGGTATACATATAGACATCATTAAAGACTTTATCACTCTGTAGTGTCGCCTTTAGTCGCTCGATTCTATCTTTTAACTCATAAAATTTAGCATATCGTGGCTCCTTGTTAGCGGCTAAATCTCTATCGGCACTCTCTACTAGCTTGCTAATTTTCTTAAATAGTTCAGTAATTAATGCTTGTCTATCCTTGCCAACTTTGATGAAATTTTCTATTATTGCTCTTTGTTCGCTTAGTTTTTGTTGGCTAAGTTTAGGCGAAATAGGCTCTGGTTTTATCAGTTCTTTTTTAACTCCAGCACCTATTAATTGGCTTACAAGCTCACCAAAAGGCATCTCAATAGCTCCTTTAATCCTAGAGCCGCCCTCAGTAGCATTATATACTTTTACATCTGTATAGGCATTTAAAGCATCAATCATCGCTTCAAAATAGTTTCTAAAAAGATCCCAGTTTTTAGTGGATTTTACCTGCGTTTTGCCGCCATAGCCTAGCACGGTTGTGATATTTGGTGTATACTCTTTAGAGGCGATAGTAGGTGAGGTCTCGCCAAATACCATTCCCTTAGCATGTGTGGTGCCATCGCTTGCCATTGCTAAATCCTGCCCGATAAATATGATTTGTTTACAGCCTAGTTCTATAGCCAAATCAAATGCAAAATGCGCTGTACTAGGACCTTTACACATATAGTTTTTACTATCCTCGCCTAGGGCGTACTCAAATTTAAGTGGCTTATGAGCAAAAACTGCATTTCTACCTTTTAAAAGTCCGATGGTATTTGGATGAATAAGTGAACTAGCTACAAAGGTTATACCATTATCAAATTCACTCGCTTTAGAATTAAAAAATTCACCACTTTCAACAATTCTCTCCATTGTAGTAACAAAATCTGGCCTAAGGTTATTAAGCTTTAATATCGGATATGAAGCATCAGCAGCGATAAGAATAGCATATGGCGCAACCTCTCTTAAAAGCTCAAGCTGCTTAGTTAGACTAGGTCCAGTAGAGACTATGATGGCAGTTTTATTGCGGTTAGCATTTAGGTTTAAAATATCTTTTAGGCTATAATTGGCATAAAAATGCGGCATATTTGCTACGACATGCCTCATCCCTATAAGGGTATCTTCGGCTGAATTTCCGGCTGATTTGATATCTAAAAGCTGGGTGTTTAGTAGGCTTTTATTTATAGCATTTGCGCTAGATTCATAATTTTTAGCATAGTAATCATTATAGATATGAAAGTCATAACTTCGAACATTATAAATAACATCTTTTGAGCCACAAATTATATGTAGATATGACTCATGTAAGTAGCTAGTACAAAGTGGCACAAAGCGATTCTCACGCATATCTTTGCTAAAATCATTTAGATGAAGTACTATAAAAAATATCTCAATCTCAGGTTCAAATACTATAATCTTTTTATGGTTTTTATTTTCTAGTAGGGCTTTGTAGAAGTTGCCATTACCAAGACCATAGAAAAATAGCGATGGATAAAGAGAATACTCTTTTTTAAATTTGTTTAGCATATCGTTAGTATGAGATGCTGGCGAGCCGCTATAAAGTGGCTCTTTAGTGTGAGTGTTGATTATATTGATATCTAAGCTACTTTTACCAGCAAATACATCAAATTTACTATTGCTTTTTAAGTCATAAACTGCCTTTGCTAGGTTGAAATTTATCTGACAAAGGGCAATTATATTATTTATAAATAGTGTTGTTCCGCCATTTGCTCTTATATCTTTATCGATTGCTTGGTGAAACTCTTTAACTGCATTTGGGTCAACTTGGTGGTTGTAATTTTTATTAAATATATTATCCATTCCATCGCCTTATTAGATTGTGTTTTATTTTTAAGCTATCTAGCCATTTAGCTATTATGAAATTTTCAGCCTCATCAATGCTGCTAGGCTGAGTGTAATATCCTAAAATTGGTGGAACAATCCCAACGCCAATACTAGCAAGCTTAGCCATCTGGCGTAATGATATAGCATTTAATGGTGTTTCACGCACAGCTAGGACTAAATTTTTGCGCTCTTTTAGCATTACTGCAGCTGCTCTTAAAAGAAGATTATCACTAATACCGCAGCTGATTTTAGCTAAAGTATTTATAGAACAAGGCGCAACTATCATAGCATCAAACATCGCTGAGCCGCTAGCTGGAGCTGCGCTAATATCATTTATATCATAAATTTGAATTTTGCTATCAATTTTTTGGCTTAAATTCTCTTTTTGCATAGATAGTGTAGCGTTTTGAGTTATAATTAGGCTAGTATCTACGCCTAGAGAATTTGCATTATTTGCTAATTTGATTCCAAGGTGAGCGCCACTGGCTCCGCTGATTGCTACTATTAGCTTCACTCTATTATATGTCCTACGAATTTAGAGTAATTATCTATTATATCTTTACCTTTTCTAAAGCCTAGAGCGCACCCTTCAAAGGCAAAAAACATTCCAGCTTGATAGCTATCGCCGTTTTCATCTTTAGCAAAATCAGCAAATTCTTGATATAAAAATTTGCCACTTGCATATTCTCCATCATTTTGTATCTCTATGCTACCATCGCTATTTATTATAGATACATTTGCACCCTCTCTGGCTAAAAATGGCTTTTTGACCTGTTTTTTACCCTTTAATGGCTCAAAGCTTGATTCTAGAAGTAGCGGATGATTAGGATATAAATCCCATAAAATTTTCATAATTCCTTTACTTTGAAATAATAAAGTATAGGCTGGATTTAAGATTATAGCCTTTTGGTTTTTGATTATGTTTTTTATGATTAGTGCTAGGTCGCTCTCATCAATAGCAATCATCTCCCATGGAATTAGTTTAAACCAATACTCCCAGTTTTGCTCATTCCAAAATATCCCATTTTCATCATCAAAGCTCACTTCATCAACAAAGGCAAAATCACACTCAAATCCAGCATCTCTAGCTGCAGATTCTAGCAATCTTGTAGTATTTTCATCTTCAACACTTCCAGCTATAGAGCTAAAGAGAATCTTCCACCCTTCATAATATTCATCAAATGTGCTAGTATCTTCTTGAAGCGTTACAAGGCGTTTGAAATTCTCTACTAAAGCCTCGTATACATCATTAAACTGAGCTGCTTCATCAAGATTGTTAAATTTAAGCATTGCCCATTGTATTATTGCTGTTTCAAAAAGACTCGTAGGCGTATCGGCGTTAAATTCAATTAATTTAATAGGCTTACCATCTATGCCGCCAGCTAAATCAAATCTGCCATAAATATGCCAATGAACATCATTTTCCCAGCTAGCTTTAATAGTATCAACTAGATTAAATGGAATCCCAAGCTCATGGAATAGATCATTATTAATAACATACTCAGCAGCTGCTACATACATATCATATAGCTCATTTGTCGCTTCATAAAAGGCCTCGGCTTCATCTTGGGTTATGCTTACTAGCTCATTAGATATATATCTGCTACCATCAAGATCGGTATGCCAGCCAAATCCGATACTCTCTAAATATCCATTATCAAGTGGTTTAATTTTTTTAAGCTTCACTTTTGTCCTTTTAATAGATTGATTTTAAATGCTTATTATATTTTAATAAATTAAATTTGAGCTATATTTTATAAATGATTTTACTATAGTTTTTTATCATTGTAAGGAGCTTGAAAAGTGTGGTAATTTGTAGCAACAATCAAATATTTTACTTATTTTTATATTAAATCTAAATTTTATATAAATTTTACTGAATTTAGATAATAATATTTAATTTTGCTAAATTTAGGCTCTCTTTTTTATCTCAAGTCTCTCAAAGTCAAACTCATCAGGGTGATTTATAGCATAATTAAACTTATTTCTATCAATTTTTTTATCCCAGATTCCTACGATTAGACAAGCGACTGCGTTGCCACAGAGATTTCCCACCGCACGCATCTCACTCATAAATTTATCAACCCCAAGTAGCACCGTCACAGTCACCACAGGTATGACATCATGCATAGAACCAAGCGTCCCGGCTAACACCACAAATCCAGATCCCGTTACGCCCACAGCGCCTTTACTAGTAACCATCAAAATTAGTAAAATACTAAGCAAATGTGAAAAACTAAGCTCTATATCAAAAGCTTGAGCCAAAAATATAACGCAAGATGATAGATAAATATTTGTACAATCTAGGTTAAAAGAGTAGCCAAAAGGGGTGATTACGCCGACGCAGCCTTTGTGAATTCCGGCACTTTCTAGCTTTTTCATAAGTGGAGCTAAGGCGACTTCGCTTGAGCTAGTAGCGAAGACAACTAGCACTTCTTTTGCGATAAAGCGCATAAATTTAAATATATTTACCTTAGCTAAGTAGCAAATCACGCCAAGCACAACAAAGATAAATATCAAACACGATACTAGCATAGTCCCAAGCAGACTTAGCATACCAATGAGACTCTCAATCCCAAATTTACCGATGAGATAGGCCATCGCACAATACGCCGCTAAAGGGCTAAGCCACATAAAAATACTAAGGATTTTTAGCACCCAGTGTTGGGCTTTTTCAATAGGTTTTATGAAAAAATCTTTAATTTTCTTTGGTGCGAAGCTTAACGCAATTGCTGAAATTAAAGCCATGAAAAGCACTTGAAGTGTATTAGCTTTGATAAATGGGGTGATAACGATACTTAGGGCTAAAAGGGCATTTTTAAACACACCTAAAACAAAGCCAAATCCGCTAAGCGTACTTAAATCATCATAGGCAAAAAGCGGAGTTTTTGGCACTGCGTTTGCTAGTATCGACCAGATCGAGCCTACATCTTTTGAGACCCCAGAGAATTTCTCTACGCTACTAGGATCAAAGGAGTTAGCATCTAAATGCATTCCTACGCCAGGCTCTAATAATAGCGAACCTAAAATACCAACAGCCAAAGCCACCGTGCTAACTACTTCAAAGTATATAAAGCCCTTTAAACCTATACTTCCAAGGTCTTTCAAGCTCTCTAAACCCACAATGCCAGCAATAATAGTAAGAAAGATAATGGGCCCTACCATCCACTTTAAAATCATGATAAAATAGTCAATTCCAAATTTACTATCAATGCCAATTTGCGGAAAAAAATAACCTACGAAAATACCAAGCACTATTGCTAAAACAACCCAAAATACAAGATTTTTAAACACTCCAAGCATACTAAAACCTTAAAAAATAGAAAATTCTAGCACAATAAAACTTAAATTTAGCAAGAAATCAAGGTGAATTTCAGATATAACTATATCATCGTAAAAATCAATATCGCATTACAAATCAAAATAATTTATTATCTATTCTTTAAAGCCATAGGCCAATCTCTGTGGTATAATCTGAAATTTCATATGAAATCACCAAAAAATGAGTTTAATAGCAATATTATAAATATTTTTTAGCTAATTTTATAAAAATAAATTTAAATTTAACAACTGCTAAACAATTTAGATTTATAATATTTCCTTATTATTTTAAGGAGAAATTATGAAAAAATTAGCCCTAGTTTGTCTGTATGCTTATGCGCTCAATGCTACTTCGTTTAATGCACCTATGAGTGAGTATATAACAGAGTTAAAATCCGAGGCTCTAAAGCTAGATCCAAATTTTAAAGATTTTGATGCTTTAAGGGGTGAGAAAATCTTCACAACCAAGCATATAGGCAAAAATTCTCAAGAGCTTTCTTGCCAAAGTTGCCATGGCAATGACCTCAAAAAAGAAGCTACCAATATATTCACTAACAAAATTATCCCACCTCTCTCGCCAAGTGTTAATCCATCTAGGCTAAGCGATGTCAAAGAGGTGAAAAAATGGCTAAAAAGAAATTTCAAAGATGTCTATTTAAGAGAGGGAACCGCCATAGAAAAGGGCGATGTCTTATACTATCTAATCAAACAATAAAGGATAAAAAATGAGATTTTTACTATTTGTATTTATAGCGATTTTAAGCTTAGAAGCAAAGGGGCCAGATGTAAGGCCGGTTGATAATGAGCTATATAAAAAAGAGTGTGCCACCTGTCATTACGGCTATCAGCCTGGACTTTTACCGACCCAGTCGTGGGAGTTTATAATGCAAAATTTAGAAAACCACTATGGGAGCGATGCGAGCATTGATGATGAAGCAAATAAAAGCATTCTTAGCTATCTTTTGGCAAATGCTAGCCAAAATGCGATGAACTATAAAAGAAGTGCGAAAATCACAAAATCCCTAGAAAACGGCGTTTTATACAAGTCAATAACTGAAATTCCATATCATATCAAAAAGCATAGAAAGATAGAAAAATGGATGATAACGCAAAAAGAGGTCAAAACTCTATCTAACTGCACAGCCTGTCACAAAAAGGCCGATCAAGGCATTTATGGTGATGATAGCGTGAATATACCAAATTATGGGGTTTGGCGTGATTAAAAGCTATATTTGGAGTTTTGCGGCGAGATTTTCTCATCTTGCTTTGATACTTAGCTTTGCTCTTGCTTATGTGTTTAGCGAATTTGATGATTTGGTGTATTTTCACGCTGCTTTTGGCGTGATATTTGGTGTGGCGATCGTATTTAGGATAGTTTGGGGATTTGTAGGGACAAAATATTCTAAATTTAGCGATTTTAAATTCCAAGGATTAATTGGCTATTTTGGCTCATTTTTGGGTAAAAAAGAGAGATTTATCGGTCATAATCCCGCTTCAAGTATAGCAATTATCATTATATTGGCCCTTGGATTTGTCTGTGTGGTATCTGGATTGGTGCTTTATGGCCTAGATAAAAATAGTGGAATTTTCGCTTTTTTATACGATAGTTATGCGAAATTTGAATTTGCAAAATCCATCCACGAATTATCAGCAAATACACTTTTGTTTGTAGCGATTATCCATATTTGTGGGGCTTTGATAGATAAGTTTATACACAAAAATGATTCTGTAAATTCCATGATAACAGGCTATAAGCTCACTCAAAATGATGAGAGCATAAGGGCAAATTTAGCTCAAAAAATATTTTGTTTTGTCTGGATTTTGGCTATTATCGCAATATTTTTATATATCTTTAATAAAGATAATTTTATCTTAAAATCTCACGCTTTAAAAGTAGATTATAGCGCGCAAAATGCCGTATTTGCCAAAGAGTGCGGTAGCTGCCATATGATCTATGCGCCATTTTTGTTGCCTAAAAAATCGTGGGAGATTATGATGGCAAATTTAGAAGATCACTTTGGTGATGATGCTAGTGTAGATGAAGAGACAAACAAAGAGATATTAAATTTCCTAAGATCCAATTCGGCTGAACAAAAAGGCAATAAAACAGCATTTAATATACTAAAATATGCTCAAAACGACCAAAATATCGCCATCACTCAAAATCCATATTGGATAAAAAAGCATAGAAAAATAGATGAAAAAATCTTTTCAAAGAGCGATATCAAATCCAAAGCAAATTGCGCAGCTTGTCATAAGGGGATCGAAAATGGGATAATTAGTGTGATTGAGTATGAAAAGATAAGATAATTTTTTAATTTAATGCTATAAATCGCCGCTTTGTTCATCTGATAGTGATAAATTTAGAAAATAGATTTTAAACTATTAAACACTTTGGGCGATTTTTTTCATCTTAACTAGTAGTTTTGATCGCTCATTATCATCTAAATTTCCATATAATAGCTGATTCATCGCTTGCATAAAGTCAAATGTAGCAAAGAGTTTGGCGTCATTATTTGCCTCTTTGGTGGCATTTGAGATGGCTGAGTTTATATCGCTAGAGTTGTTTTTTATCCCTTCTAAATTTTGTAAAATTTCATTAAATTTGCCACTTTCATCAAATTTGGCTTGATTTGTGGCTATTTTTATTAATTTTGTGGTTAGCTCATTGCCTATTGTCATATTCTAGCCTTGTATTGTGAATTTGCACAAGCAAATTTTAGATCAAATTTCACCATTAATTAGCTTGACTAAGAAGTAAAACAAATTTATTTTTACACTTATTAGAGTTTTGAAAGGTTGTTAAGTCCGTGCGTACTCAAAATTTTCGCCGTCGTTTCATCTATAAGATAAAACGCCTATTGTGAAAATTTTGTCGCAAAGCTGGGCTTAGCTCAGCTGCGAAGTAAGAAATATGGGTCACCAACTCAAGGAAACCACCCTAAATGGGTCGCATTCGCTGGTTTTGTGCATGTGGGGCTTTGCTATAAAATTAAAAATTATATCTAGCCTCAAATCTTAAATGTTTATAATCTCCTGGATCTGAGTCTCTATTAATATATGAATACCAAGCTTTAAAATTTAGCTTTTTGCTATATTTATAATCCACTCTAGCTACGGTTTCATACTTATTGGTAGTTGAGTTGTTTAGTTTGTGTGTTACTTCGCCAGATACATAATCAGCACCTACTCTTACTTTGTTAGCAAATGTATAGCCAGCTTTTAAAAACCAATGTTTACCTTCGCCAGTTATGAAAGAGTATTCTAGTATATCTTCACCAGCGTCTATAAAACTACCTTGGTCTTCAAATGAGATTAACGACACTTTATCTGTATCAAACCATACATAACCAGCATTCGCATCAAAGCCAAAAGCTTTAGCGCCAGCTTCTATAGCTGCAAATTTAGCATCATCTAAAGGCACCCCTTTTAAACCAAAATTTTCTGCCCACATACTTGAAGTGGCATATTGAGCTTGCAAGCTTAGGTCTATATCAGCTATATTTGTTCCTATTAGTAAATCAGTAGCATATAGTTGAGCTACGCTATCAATAGCAGCATACCATAGTTGGAAGCTAACTAGATCATATGAGCCAATAGCAGCTACACTATAGAGATTTCTATCGGTTACATATTCTGGTTGCTTGTAGTTTTTCTTGCCGATTAAAAAATAATTTGTTAGAATATCACTATCATTTTGAAGGTTATCAAATGCCATACCAGTTAAAGTAAGCCCGTTAATATCGTTATTAAGCACTTTAATACCAGTACCTACCATATCATCAGTAAAGAATGTGCCTAGCACTTGGCGACCAGCTGTGATAGTAGTGTTGCCAGCTTTGTATCCTAGATAGAATTGGCGAACATTGAATGTTTGACCATAATTATCATAGCTAAAGCCTGTATCCTTTGTCCCTACCTGGGTAGCAGCGTTATAATTTTGGCCAGAGTTATCACCGCTATCATATCTAAAGCCGATAACGCCAAAGAAGTTATCATCTAAAGCAGATTGAACATTTATTTCAGATGTAAATCTATGCCTATTAATATCAAGAATATCATATTCACTATCATAGATATCATACCTATATCTTGAATACCCTGATATATCTATATTTTTAATAGTCTCTTCAAGCGTCTTAGCGTTTGATACGCTTGAGATGGTAGCTACGCTTATAATAGCAAATAAGCTTAGTTTGACTAATTTCATTTTTATCTCCATATTTAAATATAAATTTATAAATTGTAACAATTTATCATTTAATATTTACTAAAAATTTGATAAATTATTATCTATTATTTACCAAAATTTAGCAATCTTTATAAGTGATTAGCTTAAATCAATAGCGGCAAAATCACTAAATTTCTTTGCTTATTAGCGGTAAATTTGGGCTATATTAAACGCTTTTTGCGATTTTTTCCATCTTAGCTAGTAGTTTTGATCGCTCATTATCATCTAAATTTCCATATAATAGCTGATTCATCGCTTGCATAAAGTCAAATGTAGCAAAGAGTTTGGCGTCATTATTTGCCTCTTTGGTGGCATTTGAGATGGCTGAGTTTATATCGCTAGAGTTGTTTTTTATCCCTTCTAAATTTTGTAAAATTTCATCAAATTTGCCACTTTCATCAAATTTGGCTTGATTTGTGGCTATTTTTATTAATTTTGTGGTTAGCTCATTGTCTATTGTCATATTCTAGCCTTGTATTGTGAATTTGCACAAGCAAATTTTAGACCAAAATATCAACCGCCAGTAGCTTGGGTTGAGCCACTTCCGCTTCCACCACCGAAAAATCCGCTTCTAGCGTTGCTACCGGCTTTTGTAGCAGAAGTTGCGGTGGAGGCTTTGTTAAAGCTATTTACACTTCTGTTGTATGCGCTTGGGTTGTTGTATGCGCCTTGGCGTGAGTTTTGGTAGGCTGGGTTATTAAAGAGTTTTGAGCCGATCCAACTACCTATGATCGCACCTGCTGCGCTAGCTAGGATCGCTTCACCTAGACCTAAGCCACCATTTCCGCTACTTAAATTTGAGTTTGTCAGACCGCTTGTGCCGGCGTCTATTTTGGCGTTTTCTTCTTGAAGAAGTTTGTCTATTTCAGCTTGGCTTAATAATCTTTCACTCATTACGCCATTAGCATCGCTTTCACGCAAAAATACTCTTGTATCATTACTTGGGAATTCATCTGCTATTTTATAGCTTCCATCGCTTGTTTTTTCTATAAATACGGTTGCGCCTTGTTTTTGGATAGTTTGGGCTGTGTTTGTGCTATTAGACTCGCCGCATCCTGCTAAACCAAATGCTATTATAGCGCCCACGCCACTAGCTATGCTTATATCTTTTAATCTTTTGATATGTTTCATCTTTACCCTTTAAATTAAAGTGAAATTATAAAAATATAGATTAAATTCAAATTTAACTTATCTCATATTTTAGTTTATACTCGCCAAATTCATTTTTAGCAAATATATCTTTGTTATAGTGTTTTTCTATAATTTGCCAAAATTTGGATTTGCTAATGCCTATAAAATTACAAAAATCCTCCACGCATCTAGGGTCTAGTGCATGGTCTCTCTCTTTGACTAGCTCGATTGCTTTATCTCTACTCATCAGTCCATATCTAACTAGCCTAGCAGCGTAGTCAGTAGCCATGGCGTGACCAAATTTAGGATATTTCATCCAGGCATGGACAATATATGCTACGCTATCTACTTGATCGAAAGATTCTATAGTGTGAGTTCTATCCCATTCGCTCTTTAAATCGCTAAAGCCTCTGCTCTTAGCAAAGATATAATTAGAGTATGAATTCCACTTGATAAAATAGCTTAGATATATAGGTTCAAGGCTATCTATATCTAAATTTGAGCTATTTGGGTCATAGAATAATTGTAGATCTTTAAGGTCTATATCTACGCCACTTAAATCAATATCGCTTGCTACGCCATTTAAAAATATATCTTTAGCACTTGGAGTCTCTACTGCGTCGCTACCACCATACTCGTAGCTCACATTTTCGCCATATACCAAAAGCGGAGTATTAAATTTCGCCGCCATGGCAAATGGATAACTATATATAAGGCGATCTATATACCATGTTGGTTTGCCGTATTTTTCAAATGTGTAGAGCATTAGGGCTTTTTGGGTTTTGATATTTGGTTTTAGAGATATTATATGACAACCAAATTCTTCACTTAAATTTCTTAAATTATTCTTACCAGCTTTTGTCATTGTGAAGTTATCCTCAACGCTAAAAAGCACCGGATTCATCCCTAAAACCTCTTTCATTATATGGACTTGAAAGTGGCTATCCTTACCGCCACTTACGGCGATGGCGCAGTCATAGTCATTTTTGCCATTTCGGCCTCTGTGCTTATCGCATAAAGCTTCAAGCTCTTTAAATCTAGATTTGTAATCGATATTTTTCTTATTTTCGTGATTTATACACGCACTACATTTAACTCTTCCATCATCTAAGGTAGTAAATTTAATCCCCGGTCTGCTATCAGGCATAACGCAAAAATCACAATATCGCATTACCCCCCCCCCCTAAAATCTCCATTCATCTATATATCCTTTTTAAATTATTTAAATTTGAAGTTGCGTTTAAAAGCAACATATCAGCTATAACTAGCCTTGCCATTGCCGTAGCTACCACGCTCCCACGCACTCCAATACATGGATCATGTCTGCCACGCAGCTGGCATATCGTCTCATCACCATTTAAATTTAGAGTTGGTTGAGCCTTAAAAATGCTCGGCGTTGGCTTAAAATAGCTCTTAATCACAATATCACTTCCATTGCTAATACCGCCTAAAATCCCGCCACAATGATTGGTTATAAAGCCACTTTTATCCATATAATCATTATTTTGACTTCCAAGCATATTAGCCACGCTTATCCCATCTCCTATCTCTACACCCTTTACTCCATTTATCCCCATCATAGCACTAGCTAAAGCGGCATCAAGCTTATTATATAGCACTTCGCCTAGTCCAGCGGGGGCGTTTTTGATGATAGTTAAAACACTAGCCCCAAGGCTATCATTTGAGTTTTTGGTATTTAGTATTAGCTCTTTAGCGCTCTCTTCTGTGGATTCATCAGCCCAAAAAATCTCACTAGAATTCGCAAATTCAAAGTCGATTTTATCAGCTTTTATATCGCCAATTTGCCTTACGCAACTTTGTACGCTTATGCCAAATTCGGCTAGTAACAACCCCGCAAATGCCCCACCAGCAACCCTTGCTACACTCTCTCTAGCGCTACTTCTACCACCACCCCTATGATCTCTAATCCCAAATTTAGCAAAATATGTATAATCAGCATGTCCTGGGCGAAATAGATCTTTGATATTATCATAATCTTTGGAGTGTTGAGAGGTATTAGCCACTATAAAGCCAATAGGGCAACCGGTGGTAAAACCATCATAAATTCCACTTAAAATCTCTATCTTATCACTCTCTTTTCTTGAAGTGGCGTATTTGCCACCGGGGCGACGCCTATCAAGCTCACTTTGGATAAAGCTCATATCGACTTTAATACCGGCTGGAATTCCATCTATAACCCCACCTATAGCTACGCCGTGACTTTCGCCAAATGTGCTTAATCTAAATTTAGTCCCAAATGTATTCAATAGCTATCCTTTCATTGAATTTAGTATCTCTAAAGCCTTTAAAGCGCAAGCCTGCTCGGCTGATTTTTTGCTATTTCCTATGGCTCTTGCGATCTCTTTGCCCTCTAATATCACCGCCATTTCAAAGCTCTTTTTATGATCTGGCCCACTTGAGCTTATTAGCTCATATTTTGGTGCTAAGCCTATCTTGGCTTGAGTGAGCTCTTGAAGAGTTGTTTTGTAATCTTTAGTTAGATTTAAGCTAATATCGGGGAAATTTGCTTCTAATAAAGCTATAAATATGCTCTTCACTTTTTCTAATCCACTCTCTAAATATATAGCCCCCATCAAAGCTTCTAAAGCATCGCTTATTAGGCTTTGTTTCTCTCTGCCGCCGTTATTTTCTTCGGCGGTTGAAAGATACAAAAACTCGCCAAGTCTTAGCTCTTTGGCTATCTTAGCAAGGCTATCTTCATTGACTAGTGAGGCTCTTAATTTGCTTAGGTCGCCCTCTTTTTTGCCTTTAAATTTGTGATATAGATACTCACCTACTATCAAGTCTAGCACCGCATCACCTAAAAACTCAAGCCGTTCGTTATTAATAGAGCTTTTGATGCTTTTGTGAGTTATGGCCTCTTTGAGCAAATTTATATTTTTAAATTTATATTTTAAAAGCTTTTGAATCTCTGTTAATTTATCCATAATAATCCTTTTTAATCCTTTGTAAGCTTCATCGCTGCATCTTTTGCTAGTTTGTCGCATAACTCATTTTGTGGATGGCCGGCGTGGGCTTTGATCCAGTGGGCTTTGACTTTGTGAATTTGAGTTAATCTATCTATCTCTTGCCAAAGCTCTATATTTTTGACATTTTTAAAGCTCTTTTTTTTCCATCCATCTAGCCAAGAGTTAATCCCATTTGCAGCGTAACTACTATCGGTGTAGAGATTGACAATACAAGGCTCTTTTAGGGCTTTTAAGCCATTGATGATGGCCAAAAGCTCCATTTGGTTATTTGTGGTATCTTTGATGGCTCCGCTATCATTTTTGGTATATTTTTCATACTCTAAGATATAGGCCCAGCCGCCATTTCCAGGGTTATTTAAGCAACTACCATCGCTAAAAAGAGATACTATTTTCATCGCTCTCCTTTATAACATTTGGGATAATAGCGCAACTTCCTAGCCTAGCACAGTGATTACACCGATAAAAAAATAGAGGATATGAGCCTTTACACTCCTTACAGATATAGTTAAAACTTAAAGTAGCATTAAGGTTATTATCCCTAGCAACCTTTAAAAGATTTAGATTAAAATCAGTTATTTGAGCGTTATTTAACCCCTTAGCGCTATAAAGTTCTTTATACTCATCACCATCTAAAACTCCATCATTTAGATACAAAATATCTAGGCAGTGAGCTAAATCTAGCTTTATATTGATTAAATTTACATCCTTGCCATTTATGATAAAAAGCTCTAAAATCATACGACTAACTAGCTTAAAATCATTAGCAAATTTAGCCATTTTAGCAACTTTTTGTTCAAATTCCATTTGGCTATTTTTAAGCTTTAACGCCTTTGTATAGGCAATCTCTTGGGCGACATCTACGCCTTGTTCTTGTAATGCATCAAGCACTTCTAGGCTCTTATCGTGCAATCTAAGCTTTTCAAATCCAAGCCCAAGGTGACTAAGCGCATCAATATTTTTAGGACTAATCTTAATAGCTTCTAAAAATACTTCTATAGAGCGCTGCATAAATCCAGCTTTTAAATAGGCCTTGCCTAAATTTAAAAATATTAACTCTTTTTGAGATTTTGTGATTGCTTTTTGAAGGGCGATTAGATAAATGGCTATAGCTTTATTAAACTCTCCGCTTCTAGCAAAAATTCCAGCAAGTGCATTAAGTGAACCTGAATCAATATCAAGGCGAATTAGCATATCTTGATATTTTTGGTCTAGATTGCTTTGAGATTGAAATTTATTGACAAATTTATCTATGCTATTTTTTTGATCTTTAAGCGAAAAAACTCCCCAAAAATAGCTAAAAATAGCCACCAAAAGAAGCATGCTAAAAAGCACAATAAGTCCAAAAATAGGATCTCTATACTCAATGAAAAAAAAGTCCAAACCAAACTACCTTGCTAAATTTAATGGCGATTATAGCTAAATCAATGTATAATCTCGCTTATGATATCTAAAAATAGTATAGAAAATTTAAAAAATATAGTTGATATTGCTGATGTTGTAGGCAGTTATATACCGCTTAAAAAATCTGGTGCAAATTTTGTATGTGTCTGTCCCTTTCACAATGATAAGCACCCATCAATGTCTATAAGTCCTAGCAAAGGGATATATCACTGTTTTTCTTGTAAAGCTGGTGGCGATGCGATTAAGTTTGTAATGGAGTATGAGAAATTAGGATATGTTGAAGCTATTGAAAAATTAGCAAGCATATATAATGTCGCATTAGAATATACAAGCAGCAAAAATGAATCAAAGATAGATAAGAAAATTTTAGAGAATTTAAATTTGCATTATAAGACGCTTTTGTATAAAAATCCTGAAGCTCTAAACTATCTAAAAAGTCGCTCCATCACTGATTCTATCATAGAAAAATGGGAGCTTGGCTGGGCGGCATCTTCGCAAAATACTCTAAATTTACTTCAAAATGAAGGCATAGAGCCAAAAGAGGCCTTAGAAGTAGGCGCTATAAAAGAGAATGAAAATGGATATTACGCTAGTTTTATCAATCGCATAACATTCCCTATATATAATCATCTTGGGCGTTTAGTAGGCTTTGGCGGTCGCACCATTAGCGATAATCCGGCTAAATATATCAATAGCCCACAAAGTCAAATTTTTGATAAATCTAAGATATTTTACGGATATGACAAGGCTAAAAGCGAGATATATAGATCTCAATCAATGGTGATTTGTGAAGGCTATATGGATTGTATCATGCTACATGCTGCTGGGATAAATAATGCCGTAGCAGTCCTTGGCACGGCTCTAACTCAAAAGCATATACCTTTAATACAGCGTGGAGATATCAAAGTAACTCTAAGTTTTGATAGTGATAGTGCCGGAATTAATGCAGCCTTTAAGAGTGCAAGGCTACTTATGGAGCATCAAATAGATGGTAAGGTAGTATTAATTAGTGGTGGCAAGGATCCAGCCGAACTAGTAGCAAGTGGCAAAGATATGGAGCTAAGAGATATGCTAAGTGGCGGTGTGGAGCTTGGGGAGTTTTATATAACTCAACTTGTAAAAAATTTAAATCCCAAAACCCCAATAGAGATAGCAAAATCACTAAAAGCTATTCAAGAGTTTAGCTTTGGTTTAAATCCAATTGTAGCTGATGCGTATGTGCCTTTAGTATCTACACTTTTAAGGATCGATCCGGGCTCATTTAGACTAAGTAAGACTACAAAAAGAAGAGATAATTCAAAATTAGCAAAAACTCAAACAAATACTCAAATTCAAAATCTTCCAGTTATAGAAAAAAAGGATATAGCAGAGCTATCAATTTTAAAAAATATGCTTAAAAATCCTGAGTATTGTCAGATTGTAGAGCAGTATTATGGGGTTGAAATTTTTAAAGATAAGGCTACATATAGAGCAGTTACAGGCTCACAAAGCCAAAATAATGAGCATATAAGAGAGCTAGAGTTAAGCCAAAATTTAGAAGAGTATAAAAGTGTAAATGAGCTTCATAATGCTATTAGACCACTTGCTATTAGGTATTATGAAGGGCTTTTAAAGAGTGGCGGGCTTAGTATCGAAGAGATTATCGAGTGTAAAAAAAGAATATTAATTTTAAAAGGAAAAAGATGAAAAGAAAGTGTTTAGCGCTATTTAGCGGCGGACTTGATAGTATGCTAGCTATAAAATTAATTACAATGCAAGGTATTGAGGTTCATGCTTTAAATATAGATATAGGATTTGGCTCAGACCCAGTTAAAAATGAAACTCTAGCCAAAAGAGCAGCGATGGCAGGGGCTACATTTGAGAGTGTAAATGTGCGTAGCAAATATCTTCAAGATGTGCTATTTAATCCCAAATTTGGATATGGGAAGCAGTTTAATCCATGTATTGATTGCCATGGATTTATGTTTAGAACGGCTATTTCTATGCTTGATGATTATAATGCTAGTTTTGTAATTAGTGGAGAAGTCGTAGGCCAAAGGCCGATGAGTCAGCGAAATGATGCGATGGTACATGTCAAAAATCTAGCCGATGATAAAGATGATATAGTGCTTAGACCATTATGCGCTAAGCTTTTAAAGCCGACAATGCCAGAGCGTGAAGGCTGGGTAGATAGAGAAAAATTGCTAGGATTAAATGGTCGTGGTAGAAACGCTCAGCTAAATTTGGCTAAAGAGTTTGGATTTGATGAGTTTGAAAGCCCTGGTGGAGGCTGTCCATATACGATGGAGGGCTTTAGTAATAGAATTAGAGATTTTATCAAATATGATAAAAATATGAGCGAAGATGACCTTCAAAGCCTAAGATATGGCAGGCATTTAAGGCTACCAGATGGCGCTAAAATGATAATTGGCAGGGATCAAAATGATAATGAAAAGCTTGAGACTTTAAAACTTCAAAAGATGGATAGTATAAATTATGATGGAATTATAGGAGCGCATAGTTTTATAGATAAAAATGCAAGTGATTTAGATAGAGCTTTGGCTGCAAAATTAGCAATTAGTTATTGCAAAAGCGAACCAAATGTAGTGTATAAAGCCAAAATAGGTGATAAGATTATAGAAGCTACAAAATGCGATAAGAGTGAAGCTGCAAAATATTTTATCTAGGATTGGCGTGGGTAAATTTCAAAAAGTTTATATAGAAATTAGCGATGTTTGTGGGTGCGAGTGTAGCTTTTGCCCATCTGTAAATTTAGCTAAATTTGGCTCTATGGATTTGGGGCTTTATGAGCGGATTTTGTCACAGATAATGGGCAAGACAAGGGCGATTTGCCTTCATCTTTTAGGCGATCCGCTAGCGAATTTAAATCTAAATCAATATCTAAGCTTAGCTTATGATAAGGGCTTTAAAATAGATCTAGTTACAACGGGCAAATACCTTAAAAAGCATGATTTTAGCGTACTTAGCAAGGCTCATCAAATTTCATTTTCTCTAAGTGCCTTTGTGGATAAAAATGCTAAATTTAACCAAGATTATATAGATGATTTGCTAGCTTTTTGTCAATTTACTCAAGAGATAAAAAGTGAGATTTTTATCAATTTTAGAATCCAAAAACATATGATAAATGAGCCTAAATTTGAGATGATTAAGGCTAAATTTGAGCAGTTTTTTGGGGTGAAAATCGGTTGTAATGAGAGTAGAGTTCGCCTAGCTTATAAGATATTTTTGGTTTTTAAAGAGTATTTTGAGTGGAGAGAGCCAAACTCGCAAAATACAAGTAAATATTGCCACGGCCTAATCTCGCAAATCGGCATTAAAAGTAGCGGAATCGTGGTGCCTTGTTGCGTAGATGCTAACGCTAGGATAAACTTAGGCAATATCGGCCAAAATAGCCTAAATGAGATAGTAAATTCCCCCAAAGCTAAGGCTATAATAGATGGATTTAAACAGGGAAAAGCGATAGAAAATCTATGCCAAAAATGTGAATATAAGGCGACTTTGGACTAAATATCGCTTATTGTTTTGAAATTTTCAAATCCTAGCAAACTCATCCTCATCCAAGATAAAATTCAAATTATTTAAGCAAAATTTAAATTAACCGTTAAAATTTAGCTTTTTAAAGTAATTTTAAGCCAGAGAGCCTTAAATTTCAGCCCTCTAACCTTTTTAAACCTAGCAAATTTAATCTATAAAATCTATATAAATTCACTAAAAATTCGCTCTTATATGCGCTCTATATGCATTTACATACTCATCTACTTTTGGATTTTTTACCACATCATTACAAATAAAGCTAGGTAGCGCCTTCATGCCGCAAAACTCCATTGCCTTATGCATAGCAAAGGTTACGCCATCGCACCCACGCCCTTCAAAAAACTCATTTTTGTCATTAAAGGCAGTAATTGGCGCATTCCAAGTGGTGCTTATCATGTATTTTTTATTTACAGCAAGTCCGCCTGTGCCATATCCGTGCTCAGGGTCGCTTGCGTGCCTGCCATCGCTTTTTAGCAGGCTTGCTGCTGCTGCCATGAAAACTTCATCAAGGTATTTTTTTACTATCCAAGGCTCACTCATCCACCAGCCAGGATATTGCCAGATTATAGCATCTGCGCCCAGCACCTTTTTTGTCTCAGTTTCTATGTCGTAGCCATCATCTATTCTTGTGCGTAGAACTTCGCATCCTTTGGCTTTTAGCTCTTCGCTTGCTATATCGCAAAGCAAGGTGCTTAGCTTGCCACCGCTACTACCAAAATTTTTACCACCATCTAAAATTAGAACTTTCATTTTTACTCCTTTTTGCGGAATTTTAGCAAAATTTCGCTAATTTAAAAAAGCCTAAAAGCTCTTTGGATCGATCACGAAGCGATATCTAGCTCTTTTTGCTACTACATCACGCCAAGCCTGATTTATCTGCTCGCCAGTGATTTTTACTATATTTGGGCGAACTCCAGCTTTAGCGCAAAATTCAGTCATCTCCGCAGTCTCTTTCATACCGCCAATTAAACTAGCATTTAAATTTACTTTTGTACTAGCTAGATTTAAGGTTTGGGTTTTTTGACTGAAATTTATAGGCATACCAACTAGAGTGAAACTACCAAAAGGCTTAACCATCGCAATATATGGCTCCATCTCAAATTCATAAGGAATAGTGCTAAGCGCAAAATCAAATTTAGCCCTAAACGGAGCTAAATCATCGCTATTTTTTACTAGCACGGCTTTTGCGCTCCAGCTCTCTATATCTTTTATTTTACTCTTAGTAGTTGTAAATGCCGTTACCTTCGCACCCTTAGCAATAGCAATTTTAATCCCAAGATGCCCTAGGCCGCCGATACCGATGATCGCTACATTATCACCTTTTTTCATATATTTCATTATAGGCGAGTAGGTGGTGATTCCAGCGCACATTAGCGGGGCTGCCTCATCCCAGCTAAGCTCATTTGGGATATGGATAGCAAAATGCGAATTTACCACAAAATAATCGCTATATCCGCCTTGACTTATGCCAGTAGGCTCTTTAGGATATGGATACCCGTAGGTAAAAATCGTATTTGGGCTGTATTGCTCCTCGCTCCCAGCCGTAGCGATATCAGTGTTATCCACCATACAGCCCACACCAGCTCTATCACCGATTTTGAAGTTTTTGACATTTTTACCCACTTCACGCACGAGACCTACTATCTCATGACCGGGTACTTGTGGATAAATTTGCTTACCCCAATGCCCTAGTTCTGTGTGTATATCACTATGGCAGATACTAGCAGCCATCACTTCTATTAAGATATCATCATCACCAACAGCTCTACGCTCAAATCTCCATGGCCTTAGCTTACCACTCTCATCAAAAGCCGCCCAACCTTTACAAGCGATATTTGGCTTAGATACTGCGCCAAAAAGATTTGTACCAGCACCGATTGCTACGCCAGCAACGGCTGCTTTTGCTAGGAATTCCCTGCGCTCTTTGTTTTTTATTTCATTCATTTTTTGCTCCTTTAAAAAGATATGAAAAATTATAAAACATTACACCAAGTGTAAGTCAAGAGATTTTGAAAAATTTTAGTAGAATTTCATTATTTTTAGCGTTAAGCATTCAATAAGAAAAAATAGTTTACAATAAAGAGTTTATTTATAAAAATTGGCTATTTTTATTTTGAAAGTAGAAATATGAAAGATATTTTAAATTATAAAAATTATTCTTATAACAATTTTTCATATTTACACGGTATGACAGCTTATTTAGCAATGTTTCCGCCTAATATTCCAAATTATTTAATAAATAATTTTTCACAAATAGGTGATTTAATTTTAGATCCATTTTCTGGCAGAGGAACAACTCCTTTTGAGGCTTGTAGGAACGGAAGAATTGGTATTGGGAATGATTTAAATCCATTAGCATTTTGCCTTACAAAAAGCAAAATTAATTTACCAAAAATTTCTAATATATTAAAAAGAATAAGCTTATTAAAGAATCTTTATTATGAGCAAGAAGAATATTATATTAATTCAGTAAATCTTATTGCTGAAGACATAAAGATGCTTTATGAGGAAACAACCACATTGCCTCAATTATTTTTTTTGAAAAATACCTTAAATAGACATAGAAAAGTTGATAATTTTATACTGGCAGTTTTGACTGGAATAATGCATGGAAAACATAGAAAAGATGGAACATCTATTTATTGCAGTATTGATATGCCAAACACTTTTAGCATGTCACCAAACTACATAAAAAAATTTATTGAAACACATAGATTGCAAAAAATAAAGCAAAATGTTTTTGATCTATTGGCAGATAGAGTAAATAAACTTTTTAGAATAAAAAATTATGATGAATCTAGGATGAATGAATATTCTAAAGGTTATTGCTTTAATAAAGATGCTATAGAATGTAGTAATGCTATTTTAAAAAAATATGGCAAAAATAGCATTCAACTTATAGTGACATCGCCTCCGTATTTAAAAAATATAAACTATGGAAAATATAATTGGATTAGACTTTGGCTTTTAAATGAAGATGTAAAAAAAGTAGATACAGATGTAAGCATTTATCATCAAGCGCAAAAAATTAGGGGCATTAAAGACAATTTGCCATTTAAACAATATGCTATCTACATGCAAAATCTTTTTAATAGTTGGTATGATATATTAAAGCTAGGTTCCTATGCTTTTGTTGTAATAGGAGATGTTGAAAAACAAAATTTGGCTAATGATACTTGGAATTTTATCGAAAATAATGGGGGTTGTAAATTAAAGTATATAGATATAATAGCAGATAATATAGAGGAAAAATGTCTTAAAAAAGTTACAAGAATTTGGGGTAAGAAAAGTGGTAAAGCCACTAAAATAGATAGAATATTAATTTTGAAAAAGGAGATATAATGTCGATTGTAGATTCAATCAATAAAAATGTAAAAATAGGTTTTTTTGAAAGCATTAAACAGGATAAAAATTTTGTAGGTAAGCTATATGATTTAAACTATGAAATAGCAAATGTTTTGGTAAATGATTACCAAAAAAATAATGTTCATGGAATTCCACATGGATCTTTACTAATGGCTATTTATGATAATGAAAATACTAAAAATATAGAAGGAATTTTATTAAGAGTAATAGATGTAGCGGATATTCCACAGAAAAAAGAAATAGTTGCTAGCATGACAGATGGATTTATAGCCCAAAAAAATATTGAGGAAAATGCTAACCCTGACCCATATACTAAAAACTTTTATCAGTTTAGCGGATTGCGTTGTAGGACACTAGGAACTTTTTCTTATGATAAAGATAAGAAACTAGTCTTTGGAACTGATGTTGAGAATTTCTTAAGTCCGCATAATTATCAAGTATATAAACCAGAAAAAGAGCAATTAAAAATTATAGTGAATGAAAATGCTAAATTAAATAATGATGAGGCAACAGAAATTATTGGAGAACTTAGATATTCATCTAGTAAGTCCTATGATTTAGATGGTCTATATGCTCCAGAAGTATTGTTACGTACTAATGATATAGTAGCTAGAAGAACAGCATTTTTTGGTATGACGAGAACTGGAAAATCTAATACTATAAAGATTATAATAAGTGCAATACAAAAATTAAATAAACAAAGAAATGAAAAAATTGGGCAAATAATTTTTGATATAAATGGTGAATATACATTTAAAAATGAGCAAGATGATTGTTGTATATATGATAAATTTTCAAATAATGCTGTAAGATTTACTACTTCGCTAAAAAAAGCAAATGATTATGAAGATGTTAATATTATACAATACAATTTTTATAATGATGATACCTTAGAAGAATCATTTAACTTATTGTCAGATGAGGTTATGGGTGTTAAAAATGCAGATTATTTTTCAGCATTTTTTAACGTAAAATTATTTGAAGATATAGAAGATAGAAATTCAACAGAATATAGGAATCAGCAAAGAAAAAGAGCTTTGTATAAATGTATACTAAAAAAAGCAAATTTTGATGTTCCTAGTAATTACAAAATATATTTTTCAGGATTTACCGGTGGTCAGTCTGTAAATAGTGGTGGCTTAACAATAGATGAAGCAATTAAATATTTTGATAAAGTAGATTTAAATTCTATAGACGAAAAATACAAAAAAGATGAAGATTGGAATATTATGTTTAAAGTATTTAAAGGCACAAATGCTTCCGGTTTTAAAGCATTAATGAGACATAAATATTTGCATTCACAATTTGGTAAAGAAGACTACAAGCGAACGATAGATACTTTATTAAGAGAAGGTAAAATAGTTTTGGTAGATTTATCTAATGCTTCTACAGAAACACAACAAAAATATATAGATAAGTTATGTACTTATATATTTAGTCATTCTATGGATAAATTTACAAATGGGGAAAAGCCAGAATATATACAAATGTATTTTGAGGAAGCTCATAATATTTTTCCAAAAGATGATAAAGATTTGAAAAATATATATAATCGTTTAGCAAAAGAAGGAGCAAAATTACAAATCGGCATAAGCTATTCTACACAAGAAGTAAGTTCAATTTCTCCTAGCATTTTAAAAAATACACAAAATTGGTTTATATCACATTTAAATAATAAAGAAGAAATTAAAAAACTTAATAGTTATTACGATTTTGAAGATTTTTCAAATAACATTTTGAGAAATAGCGATGTAGGTTTTGCTAGAGTAAAAACTTATTCTAATAATTTTATTATACCTGTACAAATAAATAAATTTGAAAAATAGGAAATTTTATGGGATATCTGGGAGAAAAAGCATCAAAATTCGCGCATCAGTATGTAATGGAAAGTCCTTTGGTAAAGAATTTTTTATCTCGTTGTGATAGAACAAGTGAAAAAACGCCAGAAAAAATTGATCAAAAGAATTTTGTAGTAGATATAGACTCTATAAAATCTGAGATATCAAATGAGTTAAATAGAGTTGTTACAGTAGATGCTGGGTATCAAGAAATTATTTTAGATGATAGTTATCCAACGAATAGATTATGTTATTATAGCATTGGAATTCTTTGCTTTTCAGTAAAAGATCTTGATAATTTAGAAGAACAGCACACAATTAACCCAAATGATGTAGGCAGGTTAAAAAATATAGATCGCTTTCATTTCGTATTGCCTGTGCAAAATATTAAATTAAAACAAAAAGATTTTATAACCACTATAAGAGAAACCATTTATCAATCTTTTAAAGACAATAAATTAGGTGGTGAAACAGAAGATTCTAGTAATTCGCTTTTAAATACGATAAAATGGCTAATATTTAAATCTTATGCAAATGGAGATGGAAGTATAGAAATTCGTTGCCCATCTTGCGGACACTCATCTCAATTTAAAAATAAAACCAATTTTTATGCTGATAGTAAAAATGATTTTACAGATTGCGATTGCGGAGAAAGAATTTATATAACCGATTGTTTTCAAATGTATGATTTGATAGATGAGATAAACGGATCTGGACCTATTATTTCATATGTAATGAGTGCTTTTGAAGTGGTGTTAATTTTTACTTTAATCAGATATGCTTTAGAAAATAATTCAAAATGGCTCAGCGAAACTCTTTTTATAAAAGATGGATCTTTGGCTTTATTTAGCAAATTGGATGATTTTTCATACAAGGTAATTAGACCTTTTTTGCAATTTATGTATGAAAAATCTAAAAATGAAAAAACAAGCTATATTAACTTAATAGGTCTCGAAAAAAGCGGAATGTTTATGGAACATTTAAGAAATACAGAAGCAACGATTAATGAAAATACTATACTTACTCCCAGTATTGATTATATAAAAAAGTTTATCACAGGAGATAACAAAACAAATTTTGGAGAAAGAACATATTTTGGCATAAAGTCTTTTGTTAAAAAGAATAAAGATTTAGCATTTGTGCTTGACATCTCTATACCTTTTGGCACAAATGCTCAATATGGAAAATATATAGAAAATCCAAATATAAATGATTGTTTAAACATTCAAAATATTTTACAATTATTATTTAAATTGAAGTGCAATATGTATGATAAATCATTTATTCCTATTGCAATTCTAAATAAACTCGTATCATTATCTAGCGTACCAGGCAAAAAAATATTGACTATGTTTACAAAAGATGAATTATTGTGACACTAAAAGCTATGATAGTATTGTAAAGTTATAGGTAATAATATTTTTTTGCTCATTAACTCTTTTTTTTAGAATCAAGCTGAGGAATGCTAAGGAATTCTAGAATTCCCTAAGCTATTTTTCTATCTTACAGACAGCCTTATTTTTGTATCACCTGTGCCTAGTAGCTTTTTTAGTTCATCTTTGCTTATGCCATCTAATTTGCCAAGGCGAGTTAAGGGCCATGAGTTCGTATCGTAGGCTAATACGAAGGTTTGACCGCTATAAAGAATTATATCGCAAGGCTGCATTGTGATTTGCTCATCATTTCGTGGTAGTGGCGATGGAAGTTTGCCACTTTTTTCAAAGCCACCATAATCACTAGCATTTATGATGATATCGCCTTTTTCTAGCTCTTTATATAGAGCCAAAGCCCGGCTATTTTCGGCCAAAACAGCCTTTAACTTTTGCTCATTTATGATAACAAAAATCTCCATTTTCTCTCCTAAAACAAAGCTAAAAAGACAAAAAAGCGATAAAATCACTCGCATTTTTTGTCACCTTTGGCGTGTGGGTCGCTTTTGGCTTTTATGGCAGTTTCGTAGAATTCAATTTTTTTATCCACGCAATCAAGCGCACCTTTTATCTCATCAAGCTCATTTAAAATTCTACTTTTTTCTTCTTTTATCATCGCTAGGCGAATTTCTAGTGTGCTACCTCCTTTGATAGCTAAATTTATATACTCTCTAAGCCGTTTAACGCTCATACCCATTTTACGAAAACGCACAACCCATTCTACCCACTCTATATAGCTCTTGCTAAAATACCTAATACCACTAGAGCTATGCTCAATCAAAGGAAAAAGCCCATTATCACACCAATAACGCAAAGTGCGTGGGCTTACGCCTGTTTTTTGTGAGACTTCTATGATTGTGTATGCCATTATTTGCTAGCCTCTATTACAGCGGTGGTGGCATTTAGTGAGCGTGGATAGCCTATAAGAGCGATATTTGTGTTGATTAGGGCGATTAATTTTTCTTTATTTAAACCTTGAATAAAAATAGCTTTTGCGTGAGCTTTCATCTGTGCTGATGTATCTCCTTGAGCCGCTAAAAGAAAAAATGTGATAATCTCACGCTCGATAAGGCTTAAAATTTCAACCCTAGTATAGTAATCCCCAAAGCAATTTTGGCTTAAATACCTGCCGATTTGTGCGTAGTCGCCACTCATACTCTTTGTAGTAGCACTGCCAAAAAGCTCTATTTGTAAATTTTGCCCATTTTTAAGTCTATTTTCATCACTTTCTAGGGCAAAATCTGTGATTTTAACCCCTTTACGCTTATAAATTTCACTTGTAACAAAGATAAATTCCCTAATCCTAGCCATACCAAGATACGCCGTGCTTTGGCGTAAAAGTTCCATTATCTCATCAGCTTTTAACTCGCTTTTTTCTAGCCTTTCTTGCCATAGCCTAAGCGAACCCGATGCTATTATCGCAGCTAGATTACTAAGCTCGATTTGCCTAGGACTAAGGCCAGCTTTTATACTGTCATTTTTGCTACTTTTCTCAAAGTTTTCAAATATCGCTTTAAGCGTTTTATCCTCTATATTTGCACTCATCAAAACACCCCCAAACACCGCAAAAACAGCTAAAATCTTTTTCATTGAAGTTCTCTTAAAGCGCTTTCATACTCTTCGTCGCTTACTTTTTCTAGCCAAGTAGTTTTGTTTGGCATACCCATTACTGAAATGTGTGCCATTTGCGTGGTTTTGCCACCTGCGTGAAAATGCTTAGCGTCGCTATCTATTTTGATAATTGCGCCAGGCGTAGCTTTTATGGCTTTTTGCCCCTCTATTTTCACTACTCCTTCACCGCTTAAAATGATTAGAAGTTGGCCCTTTTCGTGTGTGTGCCAATGCGTGCGAGAACAAGGCTCGAAGGTTACTAAACTAGCATTTGCACTTCTGCCGCCCCCTGCATCATCAAAGGTATTTAGATAAGTAGTGCCGGTGAAATATTTGCTATACGGATTTATCTCGCCACGCTCAAATGGCAAATCTTGCGAAAAAGCCGCTGCGGTAATGCCAAGAGTTAGAATTATTTTTTTCATTTTGCTTCCTTTTTTAAAAGTTTAGCAAAAATTATAAAACATTACACCAAGTGTAAGTCAAGAAAATTGAGAAAAATGTTGTAAAAAATGAATTAATATATTTTTATATCAAACATTGGTTTTATAACTCATCTCTAAAATTTACTATTTATATAATTTTAGTTAAATTTAGTCAAAACTAAATTTAACTATAGAGACTTTATCTAGTTTTTTGTAAAGCCTTAGTTAAATAGCTCTCTGTGCTAGTAGAAATATCAATCATAGGATAAAGATAGAAAATTCCGTGCGAAGTAAAACCAGAATTTGTATTTGCCAACTCATTTTGACTTAACTCATCATAAAGCGCTTACTCAAGTTCTGCTAAAAACTCAATCAAACCAATACTATCAAAAAGCGCTTCATTTGAGCCAAAAAGATTTAGCTCAAATGACTATTTAAATTTAAAAACCAAGGACGAATTAGAAGCACTTATAGCGAGGCAATGACTCTAATACAAACACAGTTTTGCCCTGGTGTCGGAGCAAACTCGCTACTTTCATCAATATCAACAATTTTAAAGCCATTTTGGATTAAATTTGCTTTAAATATATCTTGGTCTATAAATCGTCGGTAGTGACCATCGCTGATGAACTCGCACTTGCTAATGGCTTTGCCAATACCAAATTTACTATCATTTATACTTCTAGCCTCTACAACAAAAAGCCCGCTAGACTTGAGTAAATTTTTGACATTTTTTATCAGCCCTTGCTCAGCGATATCATCAATAGCATGTAGCGTAAAACGGCTATAGCATATATCAAATTTATCTTTTAGGTTAAGTGGCACAGTAAAATCAGCACAAATCCAGCTAGCTTTTTGGTTTTGTTTTTGCAAACTCTCAATAGCAATATGCGAACCATCGATAGCTACAACATCAATACCTTTAGCGTTAAAGTATAAAGAATCCCTACCATTACCACAGCCAAATTCGATCAAGCTTGCTTTGTTTTTATTGCGCAAAAAATTATTAAATATAAATTTAGCAAATTTGCTAGGCTCTTTAATCTCATCGTGTTCTAAGCTATAAAACTCATCCCAATAGGCACTATCTCTAAGCATTACTCACCGCCCCAAAAAGTATCACGCCCCAAGCTAGCACCGCCGAACAAATAGAGATAAATACAGCCGCACTACCGCAATCTTTGGCTATTTTAGCTAGTGGATGAAAATCAGGACTAACAAGATCTATACACGCCTCAATAGCGCTATTTATGCACTCCATCGCAAGGATAAAAAGCAAGCTCATTCCAAGTATAATCTGCTCTATGCTACTAAGTGGCAAAAACCAAATAGCTATAAATAAAGGAGTAATAATAAATAACTCAATTTTAAATGAGCGCTCATTTTTCCACATTGCAGCTAATCCACTAAGTGCGTAAATAGTATTACTATAAAAGTGATACTTAGGTTTCATTTAACTCCTTTAATTTAGTAATCTTCTATCCAAGCATCTAGCCATTTTGTATAGATCTCTCTATAATCAATATTTTTCCTAACAAAATTTATATCAATACATTTTGTGTGACTTGATTGTTCTAGCATAGCAAGGGCTTCAGTTGTAATCTCTACGCCTCTTGAGTTTGTATTGGGTTTTGGCAATTTTATATATCTATCTTTACCAATTAAATTTAATATTTCTAGTTGAGATTTTTTAGAAAATAATAATAATTTGCCTTGAGAATTCCAGCAAATCTTAGCTATCATCATAGCGCAAGATGGTTGATATCGTTCTTTAAATTCAGTTACCTTTTGATGATCTGTAGTCCAGATTAGTTTAATTGGCATCCAAGATTTATTTTGCGTTGTCATTGTTTTTATAGATAGTGGTTCATTATTTACTATTACATCAATTTCAGGTGCAGTTATTGGAATATTTGGATCTACGATATCTATGCCAAATTTATACATTAAAAGTGCTATGAGAATTCTCTCTCTAACAGAGCCTATTTCCATGCCAAGTTTGCCATTTCTTGAGCTTTCTAATTCTGCTAATTGAAATAGATGAGGTAATTTATTTTTAACCCTTTTTATAATTAGCTTATCATCAAATAGTTTATCATAAATACTCATTTAAGTGCCTTGTTGATTTAAAATATCTTTTAACATTTGTGCTAAGTGCCACGCAAATACTGGAGCAACGGCGTTACCAACTTGTCTATATGCGTCTGTAGTGGATTTGATAAACTCAAAATCATCTGGAAATGTTTGGATTCGTGCAGCCTCTCTTGCTGATAATCGCCTTGGCAAACTATAGTGAAATTCAATATTTCCATGATGTTCGGCTCTCATTGTTGGAGCTGGTTTATTGGCTTTTGTGATGGTGTTGCCTTGTTTGCCTTGACATAATTTAGCCTTCGAGTAACCGCTATTTGGCAATGAGTTATGTATGCGATCATCTTCTAAATCGCCAATCGCTTCTTTGATTGTAACCCAAGGCTTTAAATTTGCATTCAAATCTGCTGAATGTGTAGGTGCAGGCCAGCAAAATTTAGCCTTTATATCATTTCTTATTCCAATGATTATAACACGCTCTCTAGTTTGTGGTACGCCATAATCTGCAGCATTAAATAGTTTATATTTTATTTCATATCCAAGTTTTGTAAAATCGTCGGTAATGGTTTTAATAGCTAAGCCATTTTCCCATGATATTAATCCTTTGACATTCTCAGCTAAAAATAGCTTTGGTTTTAGTCGTTTGATAGTTTTGGCCATACTTTGGTATAGTTTTCCTCTTTGAACATGTAAGCCTTGCCTTTTACCAGCTAGGCTAAAATCTTGACAAGGAAACCCGCCTATTACTATATCAGCGTATTTTGGTAGTTTAAAATCATTATCAAACAAAGAGTCATTTTGACGATTGTTATCTAAAATATCTACAATATCACCACATATCACATGTGTATTTGGAAAATTTAATTTTAGTGTTTTGGTAGCTTTTTCATTGATATCATTAGCCCAGATAATTTTAAATGGATTTTTATTATAATCTTTACCAAGATAGCAAAATCCTCCACTAATCCCTAAATCCAAACCGCCACACCCACTAAATAAAGAGACAACTGTATAATCTTGCACTGTTTTTCCTAAATATAAATTGCATGTTATATCCCAATAGCTAAAAATTATGTTTTATAGAGATTTGTCATAATTTTGAGCCAGAATTATATCTAAAATAAATTTAATATTACAATCAAATAATCATAAATTTAAGTTATAAATAAAATATATTTTATATTAAATTTGATAAAATAATGGGTTCAAAATCCTATAATTAGGCGGTCAAATGTCCTCTAAGCAACTATCTTTAAAAGCTCTTAGCGTGCCTATATTTTTTGAATTATTTTTGCGGTATTTATCACTTATTATCAACACCTTAATGGTCGCAGCGCACTCAAATTTCTTAGTTGGTGCTATGGGTGCGGGTAATCAAATTTTAGATATTTTTATCACGATTTTTACCTTTTTAAGTATTGGTTGTTCAGTAGTTATAACTCAAGCTATCGGCGCTAGAGATAAAATTTTAGCCCGCAAAGCCATCCATCAAAGCCTATTTTTAAACTCTATTTTAGGCTTAATTTGTGCTGCTGGGATAGTGTGGCATGGTGAGTTGATTTTGGAGCTAATGAATGTCCCAAAAGAGCTAATGGCTCAAAGCTCAATCTATCTATATATGCTTGGAATTTGCCTATTTTTTGATGCGGTTGGGATAGTTTTGGCATCGATAATTAGGGTTTATAATAGAGCTTATAGCGTTATGTTTGTTACTATTTTGATGGATGGAGTTACGCTTATTGGCAATTATTATGTATTAAATTTCACCCAAAGTGAGCTTTTTGGTGTTGGATTATCCACTATAATCGGCCGTGTGGTGGCTATAATTATTTTGATATTTATACTCATTTATATACTGAAATTTATACCTAAATTTAGCGAATTTATCAAGCTTGAAAGAGCTGTTATAAACAAAATTATCAAAATCGGCGGCTGGTCAGCTGGGGAAAATCTACTTTGGATAGTCCAATACACAATCGCATTTGGCTTTGTCGCTAGTCTAGGCAAGGAGAATTTAAGCGTCCAAACTATCTATTTTCAAATTTCGCTATTTATAATGTTGATAGGCCAAGCAATCAGCGTCGCAAATGAGATTATAATTGGCAAATTAGTCGGCGCCAAAAAGCTACAAATAGCATATAAACACACTTGGCGAGCCTTGTATGTTAGCGTTTTGGCGTCATTTTTGGTAGCATTTACTAGCTTTTTAGCCCAAGATGAGACAATGAACGCACTAAATTTAAATCCAAGCTTAAAAGAGCTGATGATACCGCTATTTACGCTATCAATTTTTCTTGAAGTAGCAAGGACATTTAATATTATAATGGTAAATTCACTTCGTGCTAGTGGCGATGCGAAATTTTGCTTTTTTAGTGGAGTGGTGTTTATGTTTGGGGTTTCACTGCCTGTTGGATATATTTTATGCTTTAATTTTGGGCTTGGTATTTTGGGGGTTTGGATTGGATTTTGTGCTGATGAGGCGCTTCGTGGATTTACAAATTCTTGGCGTTGGAAGAGCAAAAAGTGGCAAACCAAAGCCGTTGTATAAAATAAGATAAAAAATATATTAATTAAAATTAAACTGAATTTAGACGAAAAAAATGCGAATATTGAGCTTTTAAACCATCGTAAAATCGACTTTAAGTTTATTTTTATTGACAAACAAATTAAATTTCATTACAATTTCATTTACATTTTTATCTTTTTGGGGAAGGAGGATAAAGTGCAAAGTAGTAGTAAAAACTCTACATTTATGTGGTTTTTAGTTGTTGTAGCTATCATTATCATAGCCGCTGGATATACTTTTTACAATGCTAAGGGTATGTCGTATTTTAGCGATGATAGTGCTGCTTGTAATAACTGCCATGTAATGAATGATGTATATGCTAGTTGGCGTAAAAGCGCCCACTCAAGAGAGATAAACGGCAAGCCAATAGCAAGCTGTAATGACTGCCATTTGCCTAATGAATTTGTAGATAAATGGATAGCCAAAGCCCAAAGTGGCGTATCTCACGCTTATGCATTTACCTTTAAGCTAGATGATTTACCGCAAAATTTCACTGCAACTAAAATGAGTAAAAATATGGTTCAAGCAAACTGCGTTCGCTGCCACTCTCAAATGGTATCAGTAGTGGTAAATCCAACAACAAAGATAAATCATGCTAATGAACAGCTAAGCTGTGTTAAATGCCACGCTAGTGTAGGTCACACTCGTGGATTTTAGGCTGATTTATGAACTTTGGCAACAAAGTAAATTTAATTTCACAGAAAGGATATAGAGTATGAAAAAGGCTCTTTTGGCGATATTAGCCATTATTGTTTTGATCGGCTTTGTTTTATTTAACAAAGACATCTCAAGCAAAAAAGCTCAGCCTGATATGGCTGGTGCAGTCTCTAAAGATGTGGTGACTATGAGTGATGATGATCCACGCTTTAATGTCTGGGGTAAAAATTTCCCTGAACATATGGATATGTATCAAACAGTCGAAACCGAAGCACCGTTTGAGACTGAATTTGGCGGTAATCACTCTTATTCTAAATTGATTAGATATCCGCAACTTACAATTTTATGGGCGGGATATCCATTTTCAATAGATGCAAATGAAGAGCGTGGCCACTTCTGGATTCAAGTAGATCAAATGGATACAGCAAGAAACAATAAAGATTTCTTAAATTCACATGGTTTTGCTGCTTTTAATGGTCAGCCAGCTGCTTGTATGAATTGCCATAGTGGTTGGACAAAATGGTTAGAAAATAACGCTGCTTTAGGTGATACTCCTCGTGAAAAATGGGTTTCATTTAATAGTGCTAAATACTGGACAATGGTCAAAAATATACCAGCTCTAGAAGGCATCACAGAAAATAGCCCAGAACACAGCGGCCCTCATGGTGGTAAAAGAATGGGTGTTGCCTGTGCTGATTGCCATGTACCAAATACAATGGAACTTCGTGTAACTCGTACAGCTCTAATTAACGCTTTGACAAAATGGAGAGGCTATGAGCCAGATCCTGTAACAGGTGTGAAAGCTACTAGAAGTGAGATGAGAAGCTTAGTTTGTGCGCAATGCCATGTTGAGTACTATTTCCGCCCAACAGGTGAAAAAGTTAAAACTATCGGTGAATCAATCGCTAGTGATACAGATAAAAAATGGTGGAACGGCACTCAAAAAACTTATGATGAATTTGATAGCTGGAGAGATGGCAACAAAGCTACTGAAATTGAAGTTGCTGGTATTGAGCTAGTATTCCCATGGAAACAATGGGGCAAAAATAAACCATTTAGAATTGAGATGTTTGATGAATATTATGACGAGAATGTAACTCGCTCTATATTCCCACAAGATTGGGCTCACAAAATTACAAAAGCACCAATGCTAAAAATCCAACACCCAGAAACAGAGCTATACTCAAGTTCAGTTCACGCAGCAAATGGTGTGAGTTGTGCTGATTGTCACATGCCATATGTAAGAAAAGGCTCAAGCAAAGTGACAAATCACAATGTTACTTCTCCGCTTAAAGATATTAACGCTGCTTGTAAAAGCTGCCACACTCAAAGCGAAGAGTATTTAAAAGCGCAAATTCAAGATATCCAAAGATCAATCGCATTTGACCTAAGATCAGTAGAATACGCTACAGTAAGCCTAATCAACGATATCAAAAATATGCGTGATAGACTAGCTACGCTTCCTGAGTTCCAAACAGATGGAAAAGCAGATGACAAAAAAATCTCTGCAGTATTAAAAGAGGTTTTAGAACTACACAGAAAAGGCCAAATGAGAGGCGACTTCGTAGGTGCTGAAAACTCAACTGGTTTCCACAGCCCAAGAGAAGCTAGTAGAATGCTACTTCAAGCGCTAGAAATGGCTAGAATGGGTCAAACTAAACTAGCTGAAATAGCGCTACAATACGGATTTAGCGATTTTAAAACTAGCAATTTAGGTTTTGAAGATATCCAAAAGTTAAATCCAGGTGAAATTCGCTACAAAGTAGATCTAAACGACGCTCGCCAAAGCACAGCTAAAGGTCATAAAGCTGGTGATAGATATTATGAACATGATAATATCAATGATGGCCCAAATGCGAAGCTTTTAGAGCTAGACAAAAACAACAAACCTTATAATCATAAGGTACTTGACTAATCTATAAGCTAGATAAGGCGGGGCTTAGGCTCCGCCTCTTATATTTATAAATCAAATTTCATTCTATTAAATCTAATAATCATAATACAACTATTATCACTTTTTATATTAATAAAAAAGAATTTATAATTTTATTCATAATTTTGATAATTAATATTATTATAAGTCTTCTTTAGCTACTATTTTGCAATCCAATCAACAAAAGGAAAAATAGATGAAAAAATTACTTTTAACTGTGGCTTTTGCTTGTATGGCTTTAGCTAATGAGATAAATTTATATAGTGGCAAAGGGCTAGATCCAAAACTTGCTAATATGTTTGAATCCCAAACAGGAATTAAAATAAATATCATAAAAGATAAAGAGCAAATGGCTAAAATGAACGCACCAGACTCTAAGGCCGATCTATTTATGGGTATGGATGTAAGTACATTTGCCAAATTGCAAAATGATGGCAAGCTTGCTCCAGCTAAATCTAAAATTATAGATAGTATCGTTCCAGCAAATTTAAAAGATAAAAATAATGAATGGATAGGGCTATCTAAAAGAGCTAGAGTAATCGTCTATGACAAAAAGGCAATTGATCCAAAACTAATCCAAAATTACGAAGATTTAGCAAAACCAGAGCTAAAAGGCAAGCTATTAATGCGAACATCAAATGTCTCATTTAATAGATCCTTACTAGCTTCTATCATTGCAAATGATGGCGAAGATAAAGCCAAAGAGTGGGCCAAAGGCACTCTAAATAACCTAGCTAGAGATCCAAAAGGCGGCGATAGAGAACAGGCTCGTGGCGTATATGAAGGAATTGGAGCAGTAGGCGTGATGAATAGCTACTATATTATCACGCTACTAAATTCTAAAAAGCAAAGCGATCAAGAAACGGCCAAGAGTCTAAGCGTAATATTCCCTAATCAAGATGGCCGTGGAACGCATATTAATATCACTGGAATCGCTCTTTTAAAATCTAGCCAAAACAAAGATGCAGCAATTAAATTTATCGAATTTATGCTAAGCAAAGAGGCTCAAGAAATTTTAGTATCCACAAGCCACGAATACCCAGTAAATAAAGATGCCAAACCAAGTAAAGAGATTGCAGCATTAGGCAAATTCAAAGAAGATAGCATATCGCTTAATAAAGTTGCTAATGAGCTAGAAAACGCACAAAAAATCTATAAAGAACTAGGTTGGAAGTAATCTAGCACCATTAAAAGCATTATACTAGTAAGCTGTGGTGATTTTATATTTTTATGGTGCAACTAGCCACGGCTAAAGCCTTGCTTTGTGGAATTTGTTTTAAATTTGCTTTTTTATTATATTTAGTAATGCCACAAGGCAAACCCATTATATCCTATTTTTTAAGATCTTTTTTATGATTTAAATTTGGCATATCATTAAATAGGTGCAACAATCTTACGCCATTACACAAAATGCCTCAAAAATTAAAATTTGGAATGCTATTTGCTTAATAAGCCAAAATTAAAATAAATTCTAACACAAAGGATAAATTATGATGGGAGCATTATGGTCTGGAGTTACTGGTCTTCAGGCACACCAAGTAGCGATGGATGTCGAAGGTAACAACATCGCCAATGTAAATACCGTAGGCTTTAAATACTCTCGTGCGAGTTTTGCTGATCTATTTAGCCAAACTCAAAAGGTAGCCACCGCCCCACAAGGCGACCTAGGTGGTAAAAACTCTATGCAAATTGGCCTAGGCTCCACGGTTAATACAGTTACTAAAATCTTTAAACAAGGTACAATCCAAACTACTGATAAACAAAGCGATATGGCTATCCAAGGCGATGGGTTTTTTGTCGTATCAGCTGATGGTGGCAAGACCTATATGTATACTAGAAATGGCGACTTCAGCCTAGACTCTCAAGGTAATTTCGTAGATCGTAACGGCTATGTAGTCCAAGGCTGGATGAGAAACGAAGATACCGGCACCATCGATCCTACTAGCCCATTAAGCAATATCATAATAGAACCTGGTATGGCTATGGAGGCTAATCCTACTAGTGAGCTAGCTATAATAGCCAATCTAAACTCAGGCTCAAACATCGGAGCTAAAAACTCACCTATCTATACTCTAGACCATTATAATGATTTTTTAGATGCTAATGGTAATGGCCTATGGGAAGATGGCGAAACTAAGAATCCAAATGACCTAAGCAACAACACCTACTACATAAACTCAAATAAAGAAGTAGCAGTAAAAGAAGCCGGCGTAGACCTAGGTGTAGTATTTAACGGCTCAGGTGAAGGGCTAAACCTAAGAGAGGGCCAAGGTATATGGGTTAGCTACGCTGATGCAAAGGCTACATTTGGCGAGCTTCCAAATAATGCTGGGCAAGGCACTAACAAATATAAGCTACATATCTCAATCAACGGTATAGAGATACCAGCTACTGAGTTAACTAAGATGGATGAAGTAGTCAAAAAGATAAATGACTATACGCCTCAAACTGGAGTTATAGCTACTTTAAATGGTGATAAAGGAATTCAGCTAACAAATACAAATAACCAAGGTACTACCGATGCTACTAAAAATATCAAGATTAAAAAACTAGAAGGCGATACCACATCTATCCAGACAACTAACGTAATCACAGCCTATAAGTATACCTACTCTTCAGGCGCTGGAAAGACTGCTGATCATAGCTACAATGACGGAGCTGCTAGAGTGGTAAAGACTACAGAGGATCTAAGGCGTGCTATGCAAACAGATGCTAGAGAGTATGTCAATTATAGTGGCTCTAATGTCTCAAATGCCGTAAATGGTGCGACATACTTTGTAAATGCTGTTATAGCTAGGATTGATGGCGGACAAGGTGGTTTTAATCCTGCTGGGGGTCAAGATACAATAGAGCAAGCTATTGAAGATCTTAATAATAATATAGATTATAAAACTTTATTTGCTAACCTTAAAGGTAAAGGCGTAGTAACTGAGCCAATTTCAGAATCGGCAGTAAGAAGTATTAAAAAGATAATAACCGATATAGAAGCTATCGGTGCGGATGCTGGAAATCAATACAATAGTGTAAATGATCTAAAAGAAGCATTAAGGGGACTAATCACAGATGATAAGCTAGCACAAATGGCTCAAGATGAGTGGGATTCTCCACTAGATGCTGATGGTGCTGATATCTTTGATAAAAATGTTGCAGATGGTTTGCCTGCCCCAGCAGCAGACGGCTCTCATGCTAATGGCACATATAGAGATATAAACCTAAATGATGGTGTGCAAGTAACAGTAAATGAAAAAGGACAATTTGTCTTTAGAAATCCAGCTGGTGATGCAAGCTACGGCCAAAACGATGGACACACAATCCAAAATGCTCAAAATCAACCAGGAGGTACAAAGATAGAAGATAGCGCAGATGCCTACACTGATACCAATGGTCAAAAGCTAGTCCCATCAAATCAAGACACATACACCAACGACTACGCTATGCAAATAGCAGTAAGCGGCTATAGTAATGCAGCTCAAAATGTAAATGAAAACTCAGCTCTAGCTGATGTATTTAAGGCTCTTGGCGGGAGTCTGGCCACAGGTACAGGTGAAAAGGTATCAAGCAACCTAACAATGTCTAGCCACGCAGCTACTACTGAGATATATGATAGCCTAGGGTCTAAGCATGAGATTAAATTTGAGTGGAGAAAGGTAAGCTACAGTCCAGAAAATGGAACCGAGTGGTCAGTCCTAATCCAAGTCCCAGAACCAGGTGTACTAAATACTGATGGTAGCGGATTTTCTAATGTAGTATCTGGTTCAGCTAGATTTAATAATGATGGAACCTTGCTAGGATTTACACCTACTACTTTATCATTTACGGCAAATAACGGCTCAGCACCAGGACAAGGTATAGAGCTAAACTTTGGTAAAATCGGTGACTCTAATGGCCTAAGAAGTAACGACAACCCAAGCGCTACTGATAATATAATCCAAGATGGCTATACTGCTGGTAACCTAGTAGGTACTAGAATTGATGAGGCTGGTACTATCATAGGTAGCTTTAGCAATGGTAGAAGCTTTGGACTAGCACAAGTAAGCCTAGCAGTCTTTAGTAATAACGAAGGCTTAGAGAGTAGATCTGGAAATATCTTTAGCCAGACTGCCAATAGTGGCGATCCTATCTTTGGCGCAGCTGGAACTAGCAGGCGTGGGACTATTACAGCAAGTGCTTTAGAGATGAGTAATGTGGATTTAAGTAGGGCGCTAACTCAGCTAATCGTAGTCCAAAGAGGCTACCAAGCCAACTCTAAAACAATAACCACAAGCGACCAGATGCTTACTAGCTTATTACAAATCAAACAGTAGGCTAGGTAACATTGCGGGGTTTCCCCGCTTTTATCGATATAGAGCTTTTGCTAAATATTTAGCAATATTTTGAGTTTAAACCCTTACTACGCTAAAATTAACCTAATTCATTGGAAATCATTATACCGCAATTGAAATCAAGAATAATCAAAAAACTAATAAAGTATGATAAAAAGGGAATTAAAGCAAGTTATAAAAGATTGATTGAAGCTTAAAAAAGCTTAATTGGTGGGTTAAGCACAGCCAAAGTAAAAAGCGACTTAAAAGAAGATTTACATATTTATCCTTAGAAGTGAAATTTGGGTATTATTTTACAATTTTAAATACAATATTTGGTTAAATTTGGCTTTCTTGCGGCGAGGTTGATTAAAATTCGCCGCAATTGTAATGGCTAAAAATTTACCGCTAAAATGGCGGCGGATTAAGTTAGATCGCTTATGGTTCATCATTTATATAGGATTTTAAGATATCTTTTAGCTTTGTATCTAGTTCTTGGGGTTCTATGATTTTGATATATGGAATCCAAGCTTTTATAATGTTTAATAGCTCATCATCAAAAGCAAACTTTACATCTAGCAAAATTCCGTTTTCATCATCTTTGATTAACTTATAGCTTTTAAATACTTGCTTACGCTCAAAATACTCCCTAGCCTTGGGCAAAACTAGGATTTTAGCGTTTTTTAGGCTAGTGCTAAACCATTTGAGATTGTTTGATTCTATCCGCTTTAAAAATGTATTTGATGGGGTGAAGTGCTGGTCTAGTGGCTTGTAGCTTTTGATTTTAGATAGGGTGAAGTGCTTTAATTTGGCCTTTTCATCACCTAGGAGATACCAGACGCCAGCTGTATTTATGAGCTTATAGGGCTTGATGGTGCGCTGTGAGTCATTGTAGTAAAAGCTGATCACGCAGTGCTCTAAAATAGCATCGCTTAGTAGCTCAAATAGATCTTTTAACTCTTTGGAGTCTTGCTTTGGTTCGCTTGATACGATAAGGCTTTTAGAGATTGTGGTGCTTAGTATATCAGCTATCATTGGGGTGTCTAGCTTGGGGTATAGATCGGCTACACCGCTTCTTTTGGCGAAGGTTTTGATATCCCCAAAGCTTAGCAATCCATCTTCGTATTCTGTGCGTGAGATATAGTATTTTCCATCTTTGCCTTTTTGTATATCTACGGCGCAATACTCTTTTAAGCGTGCGATGTCTCTTTGTAAGGTTCGCAAACTAAGATTAAACTCACTACAAAGCTCGCTAGGATTTAGCCCTTGACCCAGATATAGCATTTTGAGCATTATCATGAGTCTGCGGATCATATTTTCGCCATTTGAGCCATTGGAATTCATCGGCCGCCTTTGAGTTTGCCTATGAGTTTGTCTATGAAATTTCCGCTAGAAGGGATCATTATTGTATTGCATTTTGGGCAGGAATAAAAATTAATCACACAGCCAGCGGTGATCACCTTTTTCTTGCCACATTTTGGGCATTTTAGGGTTTGGATATGTGGGACAAAGCCGTTCATTTTCTCTCCTTTTTTAAATTTGTTTTGAGCGATCTATTTTGGACTCTTTGTATAGGGCATTTAGCTTGGATTTTAGCTCCAAACAAGTTATCAAAATACTCTCTTGACCTATGCCTAAAATCGCATTTCTGATCTTTTGGGTCTCTTTTATGGTGGCGTTTTTGCCGTGGATATTTTCGTTTCTAATATCTTTTAAAATATACATAAAATTAAGTATTTTATAATAAAAGCCATTTTTTATATCATTTGGGACTAGGTTTTCAAAGGTGCTAGATATCTCGCTTTGCTTCATCAAATAGCCATATGAGCCTAAATTTGGTTTATGTGTGAAAATATCTTTTAGCTGATATTTGATCCCTTGGACATCATATCTGATGGTTAAAAGTCCAGGATTATGATAGCACAGATAGGCAAAAAGAGCTTTAAAAAGAGAGTAAAATTCTCTCTCAACGCTCTTAGAATACTTCACCAAAATAGAGCTAAAATCATTTGACATATTTTTTTGGTTTTGTATGTATTCGATCTCGGCCAAAACTACCGCATCTATGGTATCGCTCATCAGTTTATCGATATTTGCGCTAAAGCAGTATCTAGATAGGGTTTTTTTGGTTTTTAGATATTTTTTGGTTTTATAGATATCTGTGTGGTGTAGGGTATCATCTTCGAAATAGTTTTGGTCTTGGTCGATGATGAGTGGATATACATAGTTATTGCCATATAGGGCGTAGGTGTGATTATCACGCAAAGGCAAGGTGATACGGGACAAAAAATAATCCCTCACACTCTCAAATTCATTTCTATAAATTTCACGCATATCTGTGATAACAAACCAGCTCTCTACTAGCAAATTTTGCTCTTGATAATACTTAGGCGCTATGGCGGTGTGGTCATCGCTACTAATCTTTACCACCTTAGCGACATATAAATTTGAATAATCCGTGATAAAAAGCTGAGTGAAGCTATCAGGATTTGTATCACTATATATCTTTTCTAATTCGCCCTTAAAGGGGTGTGGCATATTGTTGTTTTTGACTCGCACCTTGCCAAATGCCACCTTGCCACACTCTTTTAGAATATCTAAATGCGCCTTTATCAAATCGCTATTATATCTTGGGTTGTATAGGATTAGGAGGTTATGCATAATTTATCCTTTTATCTCTTGAGCTTTTGCTTTCATAAGCTATTTTACTTCAAAGTTGAAAAAACCAGTTTTTTGAACAGCAGAGTTTGCCTCTTGGATGGCCTTTGTATTGCCTTTAGGTTTTTTGGGCAAGTCATCATCACCATCTAAATCAATGGTTTTTCTAAGGTCACTTAATTGCTCTATATCTTTTGTGGTGATTTTGTTAGCATCAGCATCCCAATCATACACAGCACCAAAAATAGCATCAATAGAACTTTTAAGCTCTTTAAAAGCCTTTGTTAGCTCTTTGAGAAGTTTTTTACACTCATCGCTATAAGTGCTACTAAATATGCTTTTTAGATTTTTAGCGTATTGATCTACTTTAAAAGTATGTTCTTCGTTTTCTTCATCATCGATATATGCCATCTCTATGGTGATAGAGTGTAAAACCGAGAAAATCTTGTCATTATCGTCTTGCTTTTTTACCAAAGCTTTTTCGTAGCTTTGATATACTCTTATTAGATTTGTCATTACATTTTCTTGGCTTTTTGAGTGCTTATTGTTTATTTGAGAGAGGATAAAGTCAAATAAAGAAAGCTTATGATATCCATACTCTTCTATATCCGTTGAGCTATATAGGCTAATTCCCTCATACTCTATACCCTCCATATCTAGGGTATCTTTTAGATTTTCTAGCACTTCATCTAAATCGCTTTTAGGTCTTTTATCAGCTTTTGTTATTATGAAATATAGCTTTTTGTTCTCTAATCCTATTGAATTTAAAAACTTTATATCGCTTTCAGTGATATTGCCCCCACTTGCATCACAAGCTATGAGCCAAAGCAAGCTTGAAGAGTTAGCTAGAAATTCTTTGGCTGTATTGAAATCTTGGGCTCTGTTGCCATCGCTATTTGGATTGTATCCTGGGGTATCTATAAAGCAGATATTTTGGTATTTAGGGTCATTAAACTCACTGCTAACTACCAAAAAAGGTAAAATATCTTTTAGATTAAAGCTAAAATCTAGTCTACTATCTGCATTGTGTGTAAGACGAGAGAGAATATCAGGGGCAATTTTGCCTAGATTTGCCACTCCATTGTTTTTAGAAATTCCGATAATCTGGTCTTTATCGCTTGACATTACATAGCTTGGAATTGCTGTTGTAGGGTCTATAGAGATAGGTAGTTGGATATCTTTTGATTTTAAAAAGCTATTTACAAAGGCTGATTTACCTGCGCTAAATCCACCGCCCACTGCTATAACATGCTTTGAGAAAAGCTCAGCATAAGCTGCGATAATAGCCATTTCACTCTCAATAGCTTTTAAATTTAATACCAAATCTCTTTCGTTTTCTACGGCTATTTTTTTGGTAATATCATAAAAGTTATTTAGATATTTGTTGAAACTGCTTAGAGTTTGATTGTTTGGCTTGGCTGATAAAATTTCGTTTATTATTTGTAGTTCTTGCATTGTCTCTCCTATTGATTATTTTTTATACCATTTTGGTAGTCGGTATAATCCATTAGCCCTAAAAAACATCCAATGCATATCAGCTACACTGCTTACATTCCAGTTATCAAGCGGTTGGTTGAACCTAAAGGCACCTTGAAACATACCGCTCATATTTGTTACTTTAGACACATCCCAATCATTTAGCGGTTGGTTGAAGCTAGTGGCATCGTAGAACATATAGCTCATATCAGTTACATTAGATACATCCCAGCTAGATATATCTGAGTTAAAATTTACAGCACCAGCAAACATACCGCTCATATTTGTTACATGAGATACATCCCAGTCTTCTATACCACTAAAATCGCTTCTTTTATTACCATTAAATAAACTAGAAAAATCACTCACTTCGCTTATATCTATCTCGCTTAGCTTTACATTCTCATCAGAGACTAGCTTTCTAAGCTCTTGATTATTTTTTGGGTGGTATTTATACTCGGTTGGGTTTGAAGTTTTTTGGGATATTCGGTTTTGCATTATGGTGACTAGCTCCGCTCTAAGCTCTTCTTTGGTTTTTGAGTTGGTATCAAATTTACTTTCTAACTCTTTGGCTTTTAGAATTTCGTTATTAATCTCTTTGAGTGATAGAGTGTAGCTACTAAGTGATAACTCTATATCATTTTGGCTTAAAAATGGATTTTTGATACTCGCTTTGGCTTTTTGAAACTCGGCTTCTATATTGTTTTTTAGATTATTAGCCTTTGTGATTTGATCTTTGGATATTTGTAGGTATTCGCCTACTTTTTTATTATCTACTTTTTTGGGTTTGCCGTTTGGGGAGTATAGGTTTTTTTCTATTAGATTTTTAAGATTTAAATTATCTTCTTTTAAAGCCTTTAATTCACTATCGAAATTTGAATTTTCATTTAAAACATTAAAGAGAATTTTCTCTATTATCACTTTATCTTCTTCACTACTCCAAAGTAAGTGAGCTAGAAGAGCTAGATCGTATCTCTCCACTTTATCTCTATCACTTAGTAAAGCAGCAGTTTGGAGTAGCTCAGCGCACTGCTTCCAGCGTCTGTCTGATATATAAGGGGCTTTGAAATTTTCGGGGAGTGATTTAAGACCTAGGATTTTAAGTGCTTGATCTGTATTTGTCGCTAGGGACTCTATGGTTACTTTGATATTGTGTATTAGCTCTAGGGCATCGGGGCTTATCTTTATCTTCTCTTTGTCTTTTAAGATTTGCTCTAGCTCATCATAGGTAAATCTCTCTTTACAATTTGGAGATTTAGAGCTAGGTGATTGAAGTAGATTAAAGAAATTTTCCTTTTCATCTAATGGCTTTACAAAATATCTT